>JAFAWJ010000692.1 GCA_019242065.1 Chloroflexota bacterium | reverse complement strand
GAAAAATGCCGCGCGATGCCCGCGGAGCGCTGGTTCTTCCGCGGCTACGAACCTGTCGGCGGTTCTGCCCTGGCGCGCACCAAGGGTCTTGACACGCCCCCAGACCTGTGTGAGCTCTTCCGCATCAGCCGCTTCGACGATCGCGACGTCGCCGCCGCCGCCGGCGCCGAACCTGGCCTGGAGTACTTCTTCGCACCCAACATCTGGCCCGCGCGACCAACCGGCCTCCGCCCCGCGCTCCTGGAGTACTACCAGCACCTGGAATCCCTTGGTGCGATGCTGCTGCGCATCTTTGCGCTCGCGCTGGATCTGCCAGAAACGTACTTTGAGCCCACGATCGATCGGCATATCACCAACCTGTGCCTGAATTACTATCCGGCGCAGTTCACCCCGCCCAGACCAGGCCAATTGCGGCGCGGTCCGCATACGGACTACGGTAGCGTCACCATCCTCCACCAGGACGACGCGCCGGGCGGACTCCAGGTGCGCGTTGGCAACACCTGGGAGGACGTGCCGCACATCCCCGGCAGCTACGTGATCAACATCGGCGACCTGATGGCACGCTGGACCAATGACCGCTGGGTCTCGACGCTGCACCAGGTCATCAATCCCGCCGGTGCCGACACCGGGCGCGACCGCTTGAGCATTCCGTTTTTCCACCAGCCCAACTACGACGCGGTGATCGCGTGCTTGCCGTCGTGTGCCTCCGCGGATCGCCCGCCGCGCTACGAGCCCGTCACCTCTGGGGAATGGGTTCGCCGTCAGACGCGTCGCCAGGTGGGCGTCGACTGAACGATCCTCTGCTGCACATGACGCGCGTCCTGGTGATCAAGCCGAATACGTCGCGTGCGATGACGCCGACGATACACGCGTCGGCTCTCGTTGCGGCGCGCGGGCTGGGCGTGGAGGTCGATACGCTGTGCGCGAGTGCCGGACCTCCCCGAGGGCCTGCTGCGCGTGTATCGCCGGCGGTGATACGCGCTCGCCAGGTCACGGTACTTCCCGAGAAGCGAGCGTTCAGTACGGGAGCTTGACGTTCCCTGTCGATAGACATGCTGCGCTCCCGATAGACTGTCGAGGCTGTCCCCGGCGGTCAGGTGTCCCCCCGCATTTTGAATGCAACCGTGGCAGCGAAACTCGCTGCGACTGTTCGCGCCACTCTGGCCAAAGCTCTTTGTTCTCGCTGGTTGATGCGCCCGACCAGCTCACCGAGTCGTCCAGGTGTCGGGCTTACGCTGGACCGCGGGGGAGCCTGGGATCAGTCAGGCATGCGCTCAGCGTTCCCGGGCCGTGGCTGTTTCCACCCAAGTTGCGCGTCGTGCCCCGAGCTGGTGGAATCAACGCGGAGCACCCGCAATCGCGCGATGCCTGGCCCCCGGCTCGAGCTCGCTCGGGTCCGCTATCGCTTCCAGTCTCTCCGCCAGTCCCCGCAACGTCGCCGCCAGCGGCTGCGCCCAGACCCTCGCACTGAGTCGCCAGCTCAACGACCCCGGCCGCGTGGCGCCGGGCGAGGTCAACACGTCAAATTGCCGCCGCGTAGACTCTTCGGCCACGAGGTAGGCGATGTAGCTCAGCATGCAGTTCCTCCTGCGTTCACCGGCCCGGAGCTGGCTCTCACCACCAGCCGAGTCGGCAGTTGAATGTGCGCGTTGTCGTCGAGCTCGGGCGCCAATAGCAATCGCGCCGCCATAGCACCTTTGTCCGCGTGCGGTTGATACACGGTCGTCAGCGGCGGTTGGTCCCGCAGCGCCTCAGGCGTGTCGTCGAAGCCGACAACTGACAGGTCGGCCGGCACCTGGATTCCACGCTCCAGACTGGCGCGCAGCACGCCGCGCGCAAGCTCGTCGCTCATGGCCAGGATGGCCGTGGGCCGTTGGGCCTGGTCCAGGAGCCAGGTCGCCAGTTGGTAGCCACCGTCGACGGCGCTGCCGCCAGCAGCGGCGTCGATGCCGGCCTGCTGGTAGACCGTGACGCCTTCCCAGGCGATTCCTGCGCCTGTCAGTGCCGCGCGATAGCCCGCCAGCCGCTCGCGTGTCACAAAGTAGCCAGGTCGTTGTTCCCAGTCTGGGCTCAGCCGACCCTGCTGACTGTCCGGGCCCACGCTGAACGACACCACGCCAAAGCGGCGATGTCCCAGGTCGATCAGGTGCCGCGCCGCTCGCCACGCGCCACCCCGATCGTCGATGCCCACCGCTGGAATGCCGGCCACTGGCGGAGAGTCAATCAGCACGCACCGCAAGCCGCGCTCGCGCACGACCTCGAGCCGCTCGTCCCCCTCGTAGTCACAAAAGACGGCAAAGCTGTCGGCGAGCGCGTGGCGCATCACCTCGAGCGCGCCCGAGCGACGCGGCGAGCCAGGGACCAGCAAGAGCCCAACACCGGCCGCTTCGCACTCGCTGGCGATGCCCTGCATGAACAGGATCGCCGCCGGATCGGTGAAGGCGTACGACAACGCATCGTCGAACGCCACGCCGAGGGTGCCGCTGCGGCCGCGCCGCAAGGTGCTGGCGACAGGGTTCGGGCCTGGGTAGCCGATGCGTCGGGCGGTTTCGAGCACGCGCTCGCGGAGGGCGGGGCTGAGTTGATCTGGACGGTTGTAGGCGTTCGAGACGGTCATACGAGAAACGCCGAGCTCGCGGGCGAGCGTGTCGAGGGTGGCGCGTCGGTGCGACATCTATATCGATACAGACTGTATCGATATAGAAGGCCACTGTCAAACTTTTCCCGGCTCCTTCTCGCGCCAACTTTTCCGCCACGAGCATCTGCAAAGGGGGCTGCGGTCGTCACGATCTCGGCGAGCACACGTGCTGCGGGCGACCACACGTGCTGCGGGCGAGCACACGCGCAGCTGAGCTCCGCGAGTGGTGGGCTGATCGTCGGCGACGTACGTGGCGGTCGCCGTCCGCCGCGGCCAGGAGAGGTGAACCACTCTGTGATGGTCCGCGTGGAAGACGCCCGCGCCCACCGCTGCCCGGCCCGAACTCACGGTGCCGAGCCGACCGATTTCCCGTATGGCGAGCGTCAATACAGTGTCGAGGAACCGTTTGGACACCAGTGGACATTCACCGAGACGTCGTGGACGTTGCTCCCGAGGATTGGGGCGGCGAAACCGCCGAGTGAGTCTTCGGCGCGGTGCTCATGCTTCGCCTTTTTGCACCTTTCAGCCGCCGCTTCATTCCATAAGGCCGGGCTGGCGGCCGTGCTGTCACAACTGCTCGATCTCCACTCCTCCACCGCGCCGGCGCGCATATTCCGAACAGATCGACATCGGGGCGCTGGCGGCTGCCACAAGCGTCTGCGCCGAAGAGCTCGGCGCGGGTCAGGTCAACCTCCTGCTAGGTCTGCTCGTCGGCAACGGGGCTGTGGGGCTGCGACGCTGGCTCACGCAGCGGAACCAGCTGCGCCGCATCAGGCATGCTTCCGTTGGCACGCGCGAGCCGCTGGCCGCCGTAGTGCGCGAACCCGAAAGTTCCCGTGATCGGTTAGAACCGCCGCGCCGCCTATCGATCGCTGCCTGATGCAGTGTGCCTTTCGTCCCTCCACGGCTACGTGAGAACCAGCATGTTCCGTAAGGTTGATGCAGCTGACAGCCTGAAGATTTCTCAGGCGGTTGCGGGCAACGTCTCAGGCTGGGCCAAGCCGCGCGCTTTACCGTCCCTACATCACGATGGCCCTTGCGTAGTCGCAGGATGCCTGTTCACGGAGAGGTGCCCAGTTGTTTTCATCGAATCCACTCGCACGGCCGACAGGTCGACGGCGCCTGCTCGGAGGAGCCGCTGCTGGCGCGGCTGGCCTGGCAGCGCTCGCGGCGGGCGCGCCGCTCCTCGCACGTTCGGCCGCGGCACAGACCACGGGGCCGTGGACTCCAGGTGCTGATGTTCCAGCAGCATTGCGCACGAACCCGCACATGGCCGCGGCCGCGCGCGCCTTGCTGAATAGCCTCAGCGCCGATCAGCTCAGCATCGTCCAGTACGCAAACCTGGCCGATCCCGCGCGCACACAGTGGACCAATTTCCCAGCGGGCGCGGTTCCGCGACCGGGCGTAGCCCTCGGCGACCTGAATGATTCGCAAAGAATCCTGCTCCACAATCTCCTGCGCGCGTCTACGAGCTCGCAGGGCTATCACAAGATGGCGCTCGCCATGCACGCCGACCAGGTACTACACGATCTTCAGAATGGCGACCCTTTGTTCGGATCCGCCAACTTCTACACCACCGTGTTCGGCAATCCAGAAGACGCCAGCTGGGCATGGATGCTCACCGGGCACCACATGAGCGCGCTGTTCACGGCAGCAGGCGACCGGACCGCGTTCACGCCCATGTTCACCGGCGCCCAACCACTCATGGTGCCGTCTGGCCTGGACGCCGGATTGCATGTGCTGCCCCAGGACGCCGAGCGCGCAATCGAGCTGTTAGGGACGCTGTCGAGCGCGCAGCAGAGCGTCGCAATTCTTGGCACGACGCCTCCCGGCGACCTGTTTGCGGGCCCTGCCCGACAGAATGCGCTCAGCACCTTTCAGGGGGTTCCGAGCGGTCAACTCGATGCCGGGCAGCAACGCCTGCTCTGGCTACTGATCGAGGAATACGTTCGGGACGCCGACTTCGACGCTGCTGATGCACAGCTTACGCTTGTCCAGCAAACCTGGTCGGACGTGCACTTCGCCTGGCAAGGCCCGCCGCCCAGCGATGACGCTCGCTACTACTTCCGCGTGCACGGTCCGCGGATTTTGATCGAGTACGACGTTCAGGAGCCGCTTACTAGCAGTGGCGGCCACGTCCACGCGCTCACCCGCGATCCGGTCAATGACTATGGGATGGACTGGCTCGGCCTGCATTATCAGGAGACGAATCCGCAATTTCAGATGGGTGGACCCGGTAACGGCGGACCCAGTGGGGGTGCTCCCGGTGGTGGGCAGCCAGGTGGTCAAGGCGGCCCCGCACCGACGATAGCTCCGGGCTCTGGAGATTAGTCAGGCGTGCTGGTCAGCATCCGCACAGGCCGGCCCGCTGGAGTGGGGCTCTGAAATCAGAGTCTCGTTCACACCGGCGATTGGAAACGGAGCGGACGCCGTTGACTTCTCAAGCGCGCGTTCGGGCCATCGCGCCGAAAGTCCGGATGGCAACGTTGTCTTCGAGCTCGGAGGTAGCCGCTTCTTTGTTGCTGACGAATCGGCCGCCAACGCCAATTTCAGCCCGGAGTCACTCGGAAACCGCTCGACGGTTCGTCTCGCTCTCATCCGTCCACGGCCCGTGCGATGTGGTGGAACACGCGGTCGCCGCGGGCGCGCGCGAAGTGTCTCCGGTCGCCGATCAGCCGCTTCTAGGCCGGGTCATCGACCTGTTCGGGCATCACTGGTGCATGAGTAGGCAATGACCTGGAGCACTTTAGTCGCGAACCAGTGTTGAAAGGGTCCTTAGCCTTAGCCTAAGGCCGCCCCGCGGGTTCGAGTGCGCCTCGCACCTCGCCATTGACAGAGGGCGGTGCTGGGGGCACGTCGGTGCTGCTCTGCAGACTGTTATCCAGGTACTGACCGACCTGTCCCAGCAGCTTCGTGAATTCCATCGGGATGACAAACTTGCTCGACGGGCTGGCACCCAGCGCTTTGAGGCCGTCGATGACCTGGAGGGTCATCGTCTTGGAGTCG
>JAFAWJ010000505.1 GCA_019242065.1 Chloroflexota bacterium | reverse complement strand
CTGGGCGCGATCACCGTCCAGGTGGTCCTGCTGATCGCCGTGCTGCGCCTGGTGACGTGAGCACATTTGCCAAGCTAATCCGCGCTGTCGACGCGCTCGAGGACCGCGCCCCGAGCTACGTGACCCTCGACGCCGTGCGTGCCGCCGCCACGGACGATGACGTGGACAGGGCACTCGAGGCTCACGTCCTGCTGGTCGACTACCGCACCCGCGTCGACGGCTCAGCCGTGACCCTGTGCCGGCTCAACCGCCGGCACCCCGACGTCGTTCGCCTGGCGGCCTGGTAGAAAACCTAAGAGTTCGTGGGCAGCCGAAAGTCCTGGCCAACCACGATCCGAATGTCCGCCGAGGCGTCGGCCGGCGGATCGCCACTGACGATCGCCGTCTCGGGCATCTTCAGCACACCCGCCACCGCTTGCGCCGCGCCGGCGGCGTCGGTCCCCATCACCTGCACCACTGACGACGGGTAGTCGCTCCGCTCGGCCGAGGCGATCTTGACGACGTTGAAGCCTTGCGCGGTCAGCAGGTCGGCCGCCTTCTGGCCCATACCCACGGTGCCGCTGCCGTTCAACACCTCGAGTTTGGCGCGCAGCTCAGGATGCGCCGCGGTCTTCTGCGCGCTGACGATCGCCTGCCGAATGGCCGGGATGTTCGGGTCGAGCAGATCCTCTCCGTCGGGCCCGGTAAACGGCCGCACGTAGTTGGCGTCGATCACGAGATTGGTGATGCGGTCGCGATCGATCTGCGAAACCAGTTTTCCCAGCGCCAGCATCTGCACCGGCTTCAGGTCGGTCGTAATCGAATTCTGGGCGATGCCCAGCAGCTCCGGCGCCCGCGTCAGCATGTCGAGCTGCAGCACGCGGTTGCGCACCGCGACGATGACCTCCTGCTGGCGTTGGGCGCGCGCAAAGTCGGTGGTGCCATGCCGCGAACGGGCGTACTGCAGCGCCAGATCGCCAGACATCAACTGCGGGCCGGGACCGAAGTAGATGCGCTGGTAACCGTAGTCGGGCGTCGGATACTCGTCGTCTTTGACCGGTTGGTCGACGTCGATGACCACGCCGCCGACGGCGTCCACCATCTGCTGAAAGCCGTGGAAGTCGACGCGCGCGTAGTACTGGATCGGGACGCCGAAGTCCGCGGTGACTGTCTGGACGGCCAGCTCCGGTCCGCCGACGCCATGCGCGACGTTGATGCGCTGCTTGCCGCCGACGCAGCCAGCGCGGGGCCCGCAGCCGGGGATGGCCACCCACATGTCACGCGGCAGCGACACCAGCGCCGCGGACTTGTTCACCGGATCGATGCTGGCCAGGATCATCGTGTCCGAGCGCGTGCCCTCGATCGGCTCGTCGTCACGCTTGTCGATGCCCAGGAGCAAGATATTGACCGGATCGGTGCCCTGCCAGTCAGGCAGGACATTTTTGACAACCGAGACCAGGTTCGTGGCGATCTGCTGCTGGGCGGGCTTGTCGGGTGCGCTGGTGGCCTGGCCTTGCGGCTGCGGCACGGGTCCGCTGACCGTCACGCTCACGGCTCCGCCCCCGAGGGTCACAACCTGCGGTGGGGCGGCGCTGGACTGGCGCGTCGCGGCGGCACGTGCGTTCAGGACGCGCCAGTTGCTGATGAAAACTCCGCCAAAGACCAGCCCCCCGAGGACGAACGCCCAGAAGGCGACCACCGTGAACAGCGGCGGCCCAGGACGGTCGTTGCTCATCGCAGCGTGATCGAGCTTACTGCCTCGAGGACGATCTCAGCCGGCACGTCGTCGCGAACGCGGCCGGCACCAATTCGGTCGGCCAGCACCCAGCGCTGACGACTGCCAGCGCGCTTTTTATCGAGACTCAAGCGCCCGATGATCTCGTCGGGCGTCGCCGGCCACTCCAGTGGCAGGCGCAGCGCCTCGAGCAGGGCGGTCTGGCGCTGGACCGCGTCGGGCCCGAGCATGCCCATGCGCCGGGCGATGGTCGCCGCCGCCTGCATGCCCACCGACACCGCCTCGCCGTGCAGCAGCGTGCCGTAGCCGGCGCTGGCTTCGAGCGCGTGACCCACGGTGTGTCCGTAGTTGAGCAGCATGCGATCGCCTGACTCGCGTTCGTCACGCTCGACGATCTCGGCCTTCAGCTCGATCGACCGCGCGACCAGCGGCGCCAGGGCCTCGGCGTCCTGCGCTGACAGGTCGGGCGCGACGCGCTCCAGACGCTCGAACAGGTCCACGTCCAGGATCATGCCGATCTTGGCCACCTCGGCCATCCCGGCCGCGAACGCGCGCGGCGACAGCGTCGCCAGCAGGCCGGTGTCGGCCACGACGCACAGCGGTTGATAAAAGGCGCCGATCAGGTTCTTGCCGCGGGCGTGATTGACGCCGGTCTTGCCGCCGACCGACGCGTCGACCTGAGCTAGCAAGGTGGTCGGTACGTTGACCAGCCCGACACCGCGTAGATAGCTCGCGGCGGCGAAGCCGACCAGGTCGCAGACGACGCCGCCGCCAAAGGCCAGCAGCGCGTCGCGGCGTTGGGCGCCGTTATCGATCAGCCAGTCCCAGACGTGGGAGACGTTGTCGAGGGTCTTGTCCTCTTCGCGGCCACTGATTGAGAGGACAGGGGCCGTGCTGAGCACGTCCTGGATGGCCGCGCGGTGCAGGTCGAGGGCGTAGCTATCCGCGATGACGAAGAGCCGCCCATCGAAGCCGGCGGATTCGAGCGCCCGCGGCAGCTCGGCCAGCGCCCCAGGCCCCGCGAGGAGTGGCACCTCGCGCCCCCCGGCTCGTAGCCCACGTGTGGCGAGTGTCATCGGCGCGCCACGGCCGCCGCTGCTGAGCGGCCCTGGCGCGTGCGCTGCCACGCCAACCAGCGTCGCCGCAGCTCTCCCACCAGCTCGTATCGCGTGCGATCGTCGACCCCAATGGTGACGTGCGCCGCCGAATACGCCTCGCGCCGGTCTGCCATGAGCTGCACCACCCGCGTGAGCGGATCAGGACTGTCAAGCAGCGGCCTGGGCCGCCCCGAGCGGCTGTTCCTGAGCCGGTCGACAACGGTTTCAGGCCGCACTTGCAGGTGAATCACCAGGTTGCCCTCGCGCAGCCGCCGTCGGTTGTCCGCGTCGACGAACGCGCCCCCACCCGTACTGACGACCTGGTTGCGCTGCTCCAGAATGCGATCGAGCGCCGCGCGTTCGGCGACCCGAAAGGCGGCCTCGCCGTCGTCGCGGAAAATCTCGGGGATGGTCCGACCGGTCATCTCCTCGATGAGCCGGTCACTGTCGACAAACGCCAGCCGCAGCCGCCGGGCGACGTTGCGTCCCAGCGTGGTTTTGCCGCTGCAACTGAAGCCAACCAGGATGAGATTATCCACTGTTGGCCAGATAAGAGCGGAAGTTGGACAGCGCCTCGTCGAGGCTGTCGCCGCCGAACTTCACGCGCATCGCGTCGGCCACCACGATCGCCACCATGGCCTCGCCCACGACGCCCGCCGCCGGCAGCACGCAGACGTCGCTGCGTTCCACGTGGCCAACGTCCCGCTCACGCGTGGCGTAATTCACAGAAGGCAGCGGATTGATCAGCGTCGAGATCGGTTTGGCCGCACCACGCACGATGAGCGGCATGCCGTTGCTGACCCCGCCCTCCAGTCCGCCCGCGTGGTTCGTCGGTCGCGACCAGCCGCTGGTGGCGTCGTAGTCGATCACGTCGTGCGCCTGCGAGCCGAAGCGCCCCGCGTTCGCGAACGCGTCGCCAATCTCGACGCCCTTGAGCGACTGAATGCTCATGATCGCGGCCGCCAGTCGACCGTCGAGCCGTTCGTCCCACTGTCCGTACGTGCCCAGGCCGATCGGGACTCCGTAGGCGATCACCTCGAACACGCCGCCGAGTGTGTCGCCGGCGGTGCGGGCCGACTTGATCATCTCGATCGCGGCCTCCTCGAACGCCGCGTCGCCGGTGCGGATCGTCGACTCGTCGACAGCCGTCCACCACGCGTGCGACGCGCCGTCGCGCGCCACTGCCAGCTCCTCCGGCACTTCGGCGCGCTCCGCCCCGATCGACCGCACGTGACTCCGCACCTGGATGTCGAACTGGCGCAAGAAGGCCTTGGCCAGCCCGCCGGCGGCGACGCGTGAGGCCGTTTCGCGGGCGCTGGCGCGTTCCAGCACGTCGCGCACGTCGTCGAGCCCGAACTTGACGACGCCCGCCAGGTCCGCGTGCCCCGGCCGTAGTCGCGTCACCGGCGGCGGCGGTTCTGGCACGGGCGCGATGTCCATCTTGCCCTGCCAGTTAGCCCAGTCGCGGTTCTTGACCACCATGGCGATAGGGCCGCCCATCGTCCGACCGTGGCGCACGCCGGCCACGAACTCGACGCAGTCGTGCTCGATCTGCTGCCGCCCGCCGCGGCCGTAGCCCCGCTGCCGGCGAGCGAGATCGACGTCGACGTCTTCGGCGAGCAGCGGCATGCCGGCCGGCAGGTTCTCGACGATGATGGTCAGTTGCGGACCGTGTGACTCTCCCGCGGTCACCACTCGCAGTCGTCCGAGGCTCATACGCCTACCCGTTCGCGAACGACGGCTTCGTAGACAGCCATGGGCGGCGCCTCGCCCGTCCAGCGCTCAAACGCGAGTGCAGCCTGATGCAATAGCATGCCGAGTCCATTTTCGGCCCGTGCGCCCGCCTCCCGCGCCGCGACCATGAACCGGGTCATCGGCGGGTTGTAGGCCAGCTCGATGGCCACGCTGTCAGGACTGTACCAGCTAGGGTGCACCTCAGGCGCCGACCCGTGGTGGCCGAGCGAGGTGGCGTTGACGACGATCCGCCACGGCTGCCTAACGGGCTCGGCCGCCTCGCCGAGGCTGCCCCACATCAGGTCGACGGACTTGAGATGCGGCTCCAGGCTGGTGATCAGCGCCTGCGCGCGCTCGACGGTGCGATTGAGGACCACGACCGCGGTCGCCCCCAGGTCGGCCAGGGCCCAGACCGTCGAGCGGGCCGCACCGCCCGCGCCAATGACGACGGCCGGGTGGCCGGCCGGGTCGATGTGCGACTGCCGCATCCAGCGCGCGAGGCCGGCGGCGTCGGTGTTGCCGGCGACGAGTCGGCCGTCCACGTTGACGATGGTGTTGAGGACGCCGAGGGCGTGCACCTCCTCGCCGAGCTGGTCGACGAGCGGGATCACCGCCTGCTTGTGCGGCGCGGTGACGTTGGCGCCGAGACAGTCGCTGGCCCTGAGCTGTCGAACCATGTCGGGCAGCTCGTCATACGAGACGAGCCGCGCCTCGTAGTGGGCATCGATCCCGAGCGCCGCGAAGGCCGCGTTGTGGAGCGCCGGCGAAAGCGAGTGCGCCACGGGCTCGCCAAGCAAACACGCCCAACGATGGGTCATAAACCTGTTTGTGTGACGCGTTCCAGATCGGCCCAGAAGCTGGGATACGAGATCGCCACGCTCTCCGCGCCCGCGATCTCCGCCCCCGCGCCCACCGTCCCCGCCAGCGCGAAGAGCATCGCCATGCGATGGTCCCCTTGACTGTCCGCCACACCGCGCTCGAGCGTCGAGCGGCGCACCCGCCATCCGTCCTCGGTCGCCGCGATATCGCCGCCCAGCGCCGCCAGCCCGTCGGCGACGACCGCCAGCCGGTCCGACTCTTTGGCCCGCAGCTCCGACGCGTCGCGGACCACCGTCTCGCCCTCGGCATACAAGCCCAGGAGCGCCACCAGTGAGATCTCGTCGATGGCCAGCGGCACCAGGTCGCCCTCCACCGTCGTCCCGCGCAGCTCGCTGGACTTCGCCACCAGATCCGCCGCCGGTTCGCCGGCCACGTCCCGCTGGTTTTGCAGCTCGACGCGCGCGCCCATGCGCTCCAGAATCGTCAACAGGCCGGTCCGCGTCGGATTGAGCCCCACATTGTCTATACGGATCTCCGCCGACGGGTGCAGCACCCCGAGGACCAGCCAGAACGCCGCCGACGAGAAGTCGCCCGGCACCTGCACGTCGACACACCTGAGACTGTCAGGCGGCGTCACGGTCACGCGCAGCCCTTCTGACGACATCTCGGCGCCCATCGCCCGCAGCAGCCGCTCCGTGTGGTCTCGCGTCGCCGCGCGTTCCACCACCCGCGTCGGCCCGTCGGCAAACAGTCCCGACAGCAGCAAGGCGGACTTCACCTGGGCGCTCGCTACCGACGGACGATGTTCGACCGCCCGCAAGCGTCCCACCGGCGAGATGGCCAGGGGCGGCAGCCGCCCGCCGTCGCGCGCGTCGATGTGCGCGCCAGCTTCACGCAATGGCTCGACGATGCGGGCCATCGGTCGACGTCGCAGTGAGCCGTCACCCGTCAGCACCGCAAATACACCGGCCCCCGCCAGCATGCCGCTCAGCAGGCGCATAGTCGTCCCCGAGTTGCCGCAGTCGAGCACGTCCATGGGTTCGGCGAGCCCGTGGAGCCCGCGGCCGGTCAACTCGACGCGGTCGCCGTCGCGCTGGATCTCCACGCCAAGGCCGCGCAGGCAGCTCAGCGACGAGCCGCAGTCCGCCCCTGGCGAGAAGTTGGTGATCGTGGCGTGCCCGTCGCCGAGGGCGTTGAACAGCGCGGCGCGGTGCGAGATCGACTTGTCACCGGGGACGCGGAGTGTGCCCTGGATACGGCGCGCGGCGGCGACGGACCGCTCGGCCGGCGCCATAAGCGAGGTCACGCCGTCGCGACCTGCAGCCTGCGTTGCTCGGGCATCGGCCGCGGCCGGGCTAGCGGGCGGTCGACGGCCGCCAGCACGCGCCCCAGGGTCACCATCAGTTCCTGGAATCCTTCGAGCGTCAGCGACTGGGGTCCGTCAGACAGCGCCGTCTCGGGCTGCGGATGGACTTCGATGATCAGTCCGTCGGCGCCCGCCGCCGCGGCAGCCAGGGCCATGGGCTGGACCAGGTACCGGTGGCCGGTGCCGTGGCTCGGGTCGGCCACCACTGGCAGGTGGCTCAGCCGCTTGACCAGCGGGATGGCGCTCAGGTCGAGCGTGTTGCGGGTGGCCGTTTCGAAGGTGCGGATGCCGCGCTCGCACAGGATGACGTTGGGATTGCCGGCGTGCATGATGTATTCGGCGGCCATCAGCCACTCCTCGATCGTCGCCGACAGCCCGCGCTTGAGCATGCACGGTTTGTCTGACCGACCGATTTCCTTGAGCAGCGGAAAGTTCTGCATGTTGCGCGCGCCAATCTGGAGCACGTCCGCCGACTCCGCCACGCGCTCCACCTGACCGGGCTCCATCACCTCGGTGATGATCGGCAAGCCGGTGGCCGCGCGACCTTCCTCCAACAGGTCGAGGCCGTCGCTGCCCAGGCCCTGGAAGGCGTAGGGCGAGGTGCGCGGCTTGAAGGCGCCACCTCGTAGCAGCGTCGCCCCCGACGCCGCCACGCCGGTGGCCGTCTGCAACAGTTGGTCGCGGCTTTCCACCGAGCACGGGCCGGCCATGACGACGAACTCGCGGCCGCCGACGCGTTGGCCGCCAGCGGTGACCACCGTGTCCAGTGGTCTGAAGTCGCGACTGGCCAGCTTGTAGGGACGCGTGATGCGCGTGACGCGGTCCACGCCTGGCAGGACTTCCAGCGATTCGAGCAGGTCATCCGGGAAAGCGGTGCCGATCACGCCGATCACGGTGCGCTCCTCACCTTTTGAGATCTGGGCCTTCAGGCCGTGCAGCCGCAGGACTTCGACGACGTGCTCGATGTCCTCGGCGCTGGCGCTCGGGTGCATGACTGCGATCATGGGGTGCGTTCTCCTTGTGTTTTCAGACCACAAAAAAAGCGGCCCGTTTCGGGACCGCTCACGCGTGACAGGACAAAGCCCAGGCTAGCGTCGCCGCCGCCCCGTCACGCGGGACATAAACGAATACGAGTAGCCCTGCTGCCTCATTCTGGCCGCGAGTATACGTCTGACGGCATCCGAGCTGTCAAACCGAGGGTTCACACGGTGAGTCAGGGTGCTCCCCTGCAAGACTCTCGTACGTTTAGGGACACGTCTGCGAGCATCCGAGCTGTCAAACCGATGGTTCACACCGTGAGTCAGTGTGCTCCCCTGCGAGACTTCCCATACGTTTACGGAGGCGTAAGCAAGCAACGGGCGAACGCTGGTCCCCGGCTCGAACGCGAAAATAATCGCAGCTTCTGACCTCCGCCGTCCGTCCCGCTCGATG
>JAFAWJ010000153.1 GCA_019242065.1 Chloroflexota bacterium | reverse complement strand
CCAACGCGCCGGTCAATACAGCCGGGCCGGGCCGCCGCGTTGGGCGCGGGTTCCCGTTCCCGATTGTTCCCTTGCCTGGCGACTAGGCTTTCTCTCTGCGCTCTGGTTCAGTACGGCTGACAGCACAGCGCGGCGCGCAGCCGCTCGCCGTCGAGCCAGCCCATGTCGCCGAACCCGTTGACGATACGGGCTTCGGTGACGCGCAGCACCCAGAGGTGAAAATCGGCAAGCTGGAGGTACGCGATGGACTGGGGCTGTCGCTGTGTGTAGAGTTGCCGCGCCTCGGCCGAGGCATCGTCGGCGAGTTGGTGAGCGGTGCCCAGCAGCGTGACCCGCGCGCCGGCCTGGGGGTCCTCGCTGGCGCGTGAGTCCTGCACGAGCAGACTGGCGCGCGAGTCGGCGCGCAGGTTGCGGGTGTGTTCGGCGAGCTCGCTGAGCAGGAGCAGCGGCTCGCCATCGCGTGTTGTGGCGTACGGCGCGAGTGAGGCAAAGGGCCAGCCCGCGCGCCGCACCGAGATGGTGGCCAGCACCGCGTGCCGCTCGGCGAGCAGCAGTTGTCGCAAGCTCGTTGGTGGGTTCGCTACTTGGGCTCCAGCTTCAGCGCCGCCGAGTTGATGCAGTAGCGTAGCCCGGTCGGATTGGGGCCGTCCTCGAACACGTGCCCCAGGTGCCCGCCACAGTCGCTGCACTTCACTTCGGTGCGCACCATGCCGTAGCTCATGTCCGTCTCGGCGTCCACGGCTTCGGCATCGGCGGGCGCCCAGAAGCTCGGCCAGCCCGACCGCGAATCAAACTTCTCGTCCGATCGGAACAGCACCTTGCCGCAGCCCGCGCAGCGGTATTCGCCGGCGTCCTTGGTGTGTTCGTAATCGCCGGTGCCCGGCGGCTCGGTGCCTTTTTCGCGGAGGACGTGGTACTGCGCAGGCGTCAACTCCGTTCGCCACTCGGCCTCTGACTTCTCAACCTTGTTGGTCATATCAATCGTCGAATAGTTTAATGCGCGGTCACGACGGGGTAGCTCATTGGCGCGATCTCGTCGACGCTGGCGCCATTCCAGCGCCAGTCGCCAACGCTCGCCCAGGTGCGTTCGCCCGACTCCTGCACCTTTTCCAGCAGCGCGCGCTCGTCGACGGCCACCGCGCGGCGCTCCGAGATCAGCGTCCGTCCGTCGACGACCACGGTGTCGATATCGCTGCCGGACCCATAGTCCACGAGCGATCGAATCGGGTCGTGCACGGCGCCGAAGTGGGTCGACCGCAAGTCGACCAGGACGATGTCGGCTCGCGCGCCCGGGCACAGCCGGCCCAGGTCGTCGCGACCCAACGCTCGGGCGCCGCCTAGTGTGGCTGCGTCAAACACGTCACGCGCCCGACCCACGCGGAAGCTGCCCTCGGCGAAGCGACACATCAGCCCGGCCAGCCGCATTTCCGAGATGAGATCCTGCGGAAACGTGTCCGTGCCCAGCGCGACGTTGATCCCCAGCTGTCGGTAGCGCTCGAGCGACTCGAGCATGACGCCCATCTTCGCGTACTTGTACGGCGCATGCGCCACTGATGCGCCGGAGTCGGCCAGCAGCCGCAGGTCGTCGACGTACGGATAGTGCGCCCACGAGTGGTGCGCGTGGAAGACGCAGTGCCCGAGCAGCACGTCCTCGCCCAGAAACCCGATGTCGCTGAGAAGCTGCAGCGAGGTCTGGCCGTGGTCGCGCAGCATGCGCTGCAGCTCGATCAGGTTCATCGCCGCATGGAGTGAGATGCGGAGTCCGGATTCGTCGGCGGCGCGGCGGGTGGCCTTCAACAAGTCGAGCGAGCAGGTGTCCAGCTGGGCCGGGTACAGCATGCAGCGCACGCGACCGTTGTGAGCGCCGTGGTACTCGTTTGCGAAGGCGACCGCCCGCTGCAGACCGGCCTCGCCTGAGGCGGGATCGTCGTCCCACTGAATCCGACCCTGCTCGTCGAAGACGTACGAATATGACTTGAAGGCCGGCCCGAGGTAGACCCGTGCGCCCACGTCGCCGACCATCCGCACCAGCTCGGTGGCGTTGCGTGAGCCGACGTCAAGGATGGTCGTCGCACCCCCACGGATGGCGGCCCAGATGCCGTACAGCTGCTCGACGTCGGCGCGCGCATTGGCTCGGCTGTCGGTGGCACCGCGGCGCGGCACGGAGTAGGCGTAGAAGTTCGCGCCGAAATAGTCGGCCTTCGTCTCGTCGAGAAAGAAGGTGTGCGGTGCGTTGGTGCCGAGGTGCAGATGTGTATTGATCAGACCGGGCATGACCAGCATGCCGCGCGCGTCGACGGTGCGGTCGACCTGCCCGTCGAAATGTGAGCCGACCTCGAGGACGGTGTTGTCCTCGTAGACCAGCACTCCATCGCGAATCAGCTGATGGGAGCGTCCGTCGAAGCCGACGACCCAGCCGCCCTGAATCAACGTGCGCATGCGATCAGATCACCTCCAGGTAGTCACGGTCCGGCAGCTCCGGAAAGCGAGGGCTCGGCAACGCCTGATACCAGTAGGCGGTCGAGGCGAGGTCGCACTGCAACGGAAGGTAGCGTCGCTCGCTGCGCCAGCCCAGTGCCTGCAGCGTGACCCGCAGGTGGGTCTGAAACCGGATCGGGTCGGCGATATGCCAGCGGTACATGCCGAAGCGCGTTTGCGACTGATACAGGCCGTCTGGCCGCAGCACCTGGTGCATGCCCAGAAATGGGGTGGTGTAGGTGACGTACTGGCCGCCCACATCCCAGTCGTAGGCACCACCGAAGTAGTCCTCGGTGCCGGTGCCGCAGATGGTCGGGAAATCGGTGTCGTCGTCGACGAAGAACTTCATCTCGCCTTCGCCCCACCAGCCATTGTTGGTGACGCCGACCGCCAGATAGGTGCCGACGTAGTGGCCGGGGCCGCTCAGACCGTCGACGACGACGTAGTCGGTTTTGAACGGCAACGGATTGGTGCGGCGGAACTGCGCGTGGAAGTAGGCGCTATCCAGGCCGACGCCGGTCAGGGCGTAGTTGACCTGGTAGTAGCAGGTGAACGATTGGGTGCCGCGGTTCTCCAGGGTGAGCCGCGCGTGGTCGCGAAATGGCATCTCCCAGAAGCAATTGAGTCCGTTGTTGGGATTGACGGCGACGGGCAGCGAGCTGATCTGGGCGAACGGACCCCAGCCGACGCCAAAGAAGTCGCCGAGTGGGCACTCGACCGACGGTTGCGGCTGGCCGTCCCAGTAGATGCGCAGGATGAGATCGCGGCTGAGGCGGCGGCCGGTGAACCACAGGCTCTGGATAACGCCCGGTCCGGCGATGTCGGCCAAGGTGAAGGTCTGGGCCGCGTCGATCACGACCGACGGCGAGATTTTCCAGCCGGAGCCGAGGTCGCGGGCTGCCTCGGCGCCGGTGCCTGTGGTGGCGCGGTCGCCCTGGCCCCCGGCGCCAGAGAAGTTTTCGGGGCTGATCGAGCGCGAGCGGGCTTCGGTGAGGCGCGGCAGGGCACTCAGGTCCACGGCGTTAGCGTAGCGGGAGTTACGCTAGGGCTTGATGGCTCGGCCGTATCGCGCCGATCACGTCGGCAGCTTGCTCCGCCCCGCGGACCTGCTCGCGGCCCGCGACCAGTTCGCCCGCGGCACCTTGCCCGAAACGGCGCTCCACGCGCACGAGGACGCGGCCATCACTGAGGCGCTCCGGCGTCAGCAACAGGTCGGCCTCGACGTCTTCACCGATGCGAGTTTCGCCGCGGCTCATGGATCACCGACATGGCCGAGGCGGTCGCCGGCTTCCTCCCTCAGAGCCGCACCATCGAGTGGCGCGGCCCAGGTGGCGCGGCCGAACCAAGTACCTCGAGTGTCGTGGGGGCCCGCCTCGAGCCGCGACGTCGGCTGACCGCCGACCAGGCCGCCTTCTTGCGGCAGCACGCGCCAGGTCGGACCAAGATGACGCTGCCGGCCCCCTCCAACTTCTGGGTCGTGAGCTGGAAGGCCGGCGTGAGCGACCAGGTGTACGCCTCGCGTCACGCGATGCTGGAGGACGTCGTGAAGATCCTGCGGCACGAAATCCAGGCGCTCCTGGACGACGGTGTCGACTACATCCAGCTCGACGCACCGTTCTACGGCGTGTTCATCGACGAGCAGCACCGCGCCACCCTCCGACATACGGGCATCGATCCGGACGCGGCGCTCGACGAAGTGGTGGCCGCCGACAACGCGGCCATTGCCGGGTTCCAGCGTGACGACGTGACCTTTGGCCTGCACGTGTGTCGCGGCAACTCGCGGAGCCGCTGGCTATATGAGGGCGGTTACGACGCGGTGGCCGAGACCCTGCTTGGCGGATTGAACGTCGACACGTTCCTGCTCGAGTACGACTCGCCGCGCGACGGCGACTTTTCGCCATTGCGCTACGTCCCGGCCGGCAAGACGGCCGTGCTGGGCCTGGTCAGCTCGAAAGAGCCGGGCCTGGAGACGGTGGACCAGCTGCGGCGGCGCATCGACGAAGCCGCGCGCAACCTGCCGATCGAGCAGCTGGCGCTGAGCCCGCAGTGCGGCTTCGCGTCGGTCGCCTCGGGCAATCTGGTGTCGGAGAGCGATCAGTGGCGCAAGCTGGAGCGGGTCGTGGAGACGGCGCGCAAGGTCTGGGGCTAGGCACTCGGCGGGCGGGTGCGGGAGGTCGGCTTGCACGAGGTTGCCCACAGTCGGGTGGTGGAACGACCTGCCGAGCTGGCGGGTTTGCTGCTCGGGCACAGCGGGTGACTGCCGCCAACTTGACGGAATTCGACCTGGATCTGGCGTCGGGCCGGCTGCACGCGCAGCGCTTCGGGCCGACGTCGGCGCCGCTGGTGGTGTGCGTGCCCGGGTTGTCGGCGAACATGAAGAGTTTCGACTTCCTTGGCGAGCGTCTGGCGGCAGCGGGGACCGTGCAGGTCGTCGCGTTGGATCTGCGCGGGCGGGGACGGAGCGACGTGACGCCGCCGGGCACGTACGGCTGGCGGGCACATGCCCGGGACGTGTTGGCGGCCGCCACGGCTCTGGGAGCTCAGCGTTTCAGCATCATCGGCCATTCGATGGGCGCATTTGTGGCGCTGAGCGCGGCGTGCCTGGACTCCGAGCGGCTCGAGCGTCTGGTGCTCATCGACGCCGCCGGGGTGCCTGATCCGTCGACGGCGCCGCTGATCTCAGCCGCGGTGGCGCGCCTGGGCTCGACCTATCCCTCGGTGGACGCCTATCTGGGGCAGGTCAAGCAGATCGGCACGGTGTCGCCGTGGAGCGACTACTTCGAGCGCTACCTGCGCTATGAGTTGGTCGATGCGGCCGACGGCCATGGCGGCGTGCGCGCCCGGAGCAGTCGTGATGCCGTGCTGGAGGACGCCGCGGAGTTCTCGCCCGCCCGCGACATCTACGCGCTGTGGCGCTGCATCCGGCAACCGGTGCTGCTGCTGCGCGCCGGCCGCGAGCTACTGCCTGGCCAGGGGTACATCCTGTCGGAGCACGACCGCGATCGCTTCGCCCGCGACGTCCCATCGGCGACGGTCGTGGAGGTGGACGCCAACCACTACGGCATCATCACCGCCGAGGCCACCGCGCACGCGATCGCTAGATTTTTGTTGTCTCAGTCAGGTCGGGCCCGCTCAGTACGGTAGCCAGCGCTTGCCTTCGAGCAGGCCGCGCACGTAGGACAGCTGGCCGGTGTGCTGGCTGCAGTCGTTGACCACGCTCACCAGGCGCACCCCGACCGTCACCGGCGGATTCCAGCGGCGGTCGATCACCCGATCCATCTCCTCGCATTTGAGGCCCTGCAGATAGGCGAGCGAGCGGGCGTGCACCGCGGCGTAGTAGTCGATCAGCACCTGGGGGCTGTCGGGCCGGATCTCGGCGACTTCCTGTGGACCATAGCCGAAGCCAGTGTCGTTCATGTCGCCGGGCTTGCCGAAGCGCTCATGCCAGCGATCCTCGATCCATGCCTGCGGCCGGCCGGCGAGCTCGGAGACGTGATCGTCCTCCACGCGGGTCAGATGCCAGGCTAAAAAGGCGATCGAGTTGGCGTGCTCGGCGGGTCGGAAGCCGAGCTGGTCGCCCGAAAGCCCGTCGAGGCCGCGGCGCAGGCTCTCGTCAACACGGTTGAGTCCGTCGATGATCAGGTCTTTACAGTCCATGCTGGGGTCATTCAAACAAAAAGGCCATGAGGCGGCCTCCCGCCGGCGAGGTGCGCAACGCGCCAACCTACGGCGTCAGTGCTGACGGCACGAAATGGGCTAGCGGTGCTCGCGTACCGAACTGAGATGTTCCATCACTGTCTAACAAGGCGATACGGTCTCGCCGGGGCCCCCACTGGCCACACAAAATAATGACATTATAGAACTGACGTTCTTTAATGAGCCATGGACGGTGAGCATGCGGACAAGGTCTGTCGGGACTGCCACCGATGCCTGCCGCTGGAAAACTTCGCGTACAAGCACATTGCGCTTGGTACACGGCAGAGTCGCTGCAGGACGTGTCAATCCCAGCGCTCCTACGCGCACTATCAACTGCAGGCCGCAAGCTATCTCGCTCGCGCAAAGCGCACCAACAAGCGGATACGTGCCGAGAACCGCCAGCCTTTGCACGAACTTCTTGCGAGTCAACGCTGCGTGGACTGTGGGACTGGAGACTTCGCGGTCCTCGAATTCGATCACCGGGATCCGGGTTCGAAAGTCTGTGACATCAGCCAGCTTGTACGGAAAGTCTGCGCCTGGACTCGAGTTCTAGAGGAGATCAAAAAGTGTGACGTTGTGTGTGCGAACTGTCATCGACGTCGCACTGCTCGGCAGTTTGGATGGTACAAACTTGGAGGCTCGCCGACGTTAGCGTTACCTGCGCTTCCCAGGCGAGGAACAGTTGATTACGAACGCATAAAAAGTATTCGGAGTGGTCAGGCTAGAAGGCGGCGTAATCGTCTGTTCGTTTGGAACTATCTTCGGGTCCACCCCTGTGCGCTGTGCGGTGAACACGACGCGGTAGTTCTAGAGTTTGATCATTTGTCAGACAAAGCGCATGACGTCGGCTGGGTGATTCCGACGAGTTGCATCGCACGCTTTAGCCGTGAGATGCAGAAATGCAGAGTTCTGTGTGCGAACTGTCACCGCCGCCACACAGCGACGCAAGCTGGCCGAAGCCGCTAAGCGGCTTCATGCGTGATGGTCGGGGCGACCGGAGTTGAACCGATGACCTCCTGCACCCCATGCAGGCGCGCTACCAGGCTGCGCCACGCCCCGAAACTCGGTCAAGTATACGACGGGGTAAGGCGGGGTGCGCCAGTCACGGGGCGCGGGGCGGCGGGCTAGGGCTCGGCGGCGTACTCGATGATCAGCTCGGGCAGGCTGGGGTCGGGGGAGGCGGCGATGCCGACGTGCGTCCAGTCGCCGAGCAGGTCGTGGCGGTGGCCGGGGCTGGTGAACAACTGGGCGATGGCGGCGGCGCCTGACAGACTGGCAAGGGCTTCGCCGAGGCCGTCTTGCAGGCTGCCGGTTGGGCCGGCGACGGCGGGCTGCAGGCGGAAGCCGATGCCCGCGGCCTGGGCGTGGTCCAGGATGCTCGTGCCGTCGGCCCAGCAATGGCAGTACCAGTGATGCGCGACCGAGTCCGCGACGTGGTCCTGGGCGATCGCCTGGAGGCGCGGATCGACCGCCACGCTCGGCAGCCCGTGCGCCGCACGCAGGTGGTTCAGGGCGTCCAGCGCCTGGCGGGGGCTGTCGTCGGGGGCGGGAGTCGGCACGGGCGGCCAGACCGGCGCGTCAGGTGCGTACGGCACTCCGACAAACATCGGGACGTTGATGACCGCCGAGCCCGCCGTGTCATTGATTTCGATCTGGTAGCGGCCGGGGCCATGGTCGAAGGCAAACGTGGCCGTGAACGTGTCGCCGCTGCGGACGACTGGAACGAACGTGACCGAGTCGTCCGGCATGGCCAACCAGCCGTCGCCTCTGACGACGGGGTGGCCATCCGAGTCGCCGACGCCGCCGCTGACGGTCACGCTGGTTGTCTCAGCCGGCACCTGCTGCTGGTCGTTCAGCCCGGTGTCGGTGGTGAATTCGGCGATCAGGGGTGGGGTGGTGCCGGGCGGGTAGGCGTCGGAGGCGACGTCGAACAGGGAGGCCAGCTGGTCGCTGAAGACGATCGTGGTGGGAGCGCCACCGTCGTCGCTCCAGCGCACACCGCGCGAGGCGTAGCCGGGTTCGGCAGCGGCCTCGTAGATGCGGGCGCCCGGCGGCTCGGGGCCTTGCCAGTGGCCGGTCGCGTCGGCCTGGACGCGCTGGTCGTCGATGAAGATGGTGGCGTTGGCGGCGGGGGAGCCGTCGGGGAGGGTGACGTTGATTGACAGGCGGGCGGCGGCCTGGGCGGCGGCGGGGGCGGAGCTGGAGAGGAGGAGGGCGGCGGCGGTCAGGATAGTTGGGATCAGGCGCCCAGCTGGGAGTGGCCGATGCCGCGCGGCGCTGAGCCCCGAGGGAATTACTGCGACGTGGCGGACCGCGGCGCTCGCGGTGACGTTGTGGCTTGCCTCATTTAGACCGAAGAGGTCGATTCGGAGGAGATTCAACGGACCAGACCAGCTCCGCGGATCAGACTCGCAATGTCTTGGTGCCAACGGTCCGGCATGTGGGTTCCAGGCTACTCGCGCTGCGGGGAGAAGCGCCTCAGGGCGGGGGGCGCGGTGTGGCGTATGGTGTTCATTGCGGACCCTGATCGGGCCGGCGGTGCTCATTCTGGCGGGTATTTATCTGCTGCTGAGACGGCGCGAGCCGCAGGCCAGCAGCTGACGCTTCAGACGCTCAGCGAGCGCATCGGCTCGAACCGGCGGGCTACTGCTTCGAGCGTCTGGATCACCGAGTCCGGGCCCGAGGACAGGTGCCGCAGGTGGGCG
>JAFAWJ010000143.1 GCA_019242065.1 Chloroflexota bacterium | reverse complement strand
GGTTGGATCACTGCCGAAGTGAGTCGGGGGTGCGGGCTGACACGGCCGCCGTTTGTCCCCATTACACGCACGGAAGATCCCAGTCGCACGGGTAAACTCGCCGGTGCTTGGCACAAGGGACGGCCGAAATGCAGGCTGAATCAGTTGTGCGCGATGTCCTCGACTGCTTGGATACAGGGGGTATGGCAGGAGGGGCGGTACGAGCTCATTCCAGGCTGCGTGGCAGCGGTTTACACCCGCCACGAACCATCGGGCACGCGCGAGGTAACGCCGGAGGCCTACGCTGCCGAAATCGCTATAGCCCGCGAGCGGCTGCCAGGTCTTCGCTTCGACGTGCATGACCACGCTATCGCAGGCGACCGTGCATGGTTCCGATCCACGATGGGCTCGGTAGAGCCAGCTTCAGAGCAGCGACGCGCTCGAGCTGATGGGTACATCTTGTGTCCAGGCGTACATCATGACTCACGCCCCGGTTCACCGAGCAACGCCTGCACCCGGTCGTCGGGCGTGCCCTCGCTCGTCATCAGATCCGTGTTGGGGGTGAGCCACCACGCCAGCCAGTCCAGGTCGCGCACGTCTGGTCCGCGGCGCGCACCTGATCGCGAGCCACGCGTGCTACCCCGCGTGCCCGCCTTCGTCAAGCCCGGCACCCGTGGTCCCCGTGACCGCACCTGGCGCCAGGCAGCCGCCCAGCTTACGCGGCGGGCGATCCTCGACGCCGCCACTCGCCTGTTCACCGAACGCGGCTACGCTCGCACGACGATGGCCGACATCGCCGCTGGGGCCGGCGTGGCGCTCGATACCGTCTACGCCAGCGTGGGTCGCAAGGCAGCCCTGTTCCGCCTGCTCGTCGAGGCGGCCATTTTCAGGTACGGATGCCCCGCCCGCCGAGGAGCGGGACTACGTCCTTGCCATGCGGACCGAGCCCGACGCGAAGCGCAAGCTCGAGCTGTACGCCGAGGCCATACGCGCGATCCCTGCCCGACTGGCGCCGCTGCTGCGCGTGCTGCAAGCCGCCGCACCAGCCGACCCGGAGCTGGCCGGCCTCTGGAATGACATCGTCGAACGCCGCGCGCGAAACATGCACCTGCTGATCAGCGACCTGGCCACGACCGGCTCCCTCCGCCAGGACATTCCAGTCCAGGAAGCGGCCGACGTGATCTGGGCCACCAACTCCCCAGAGTTCTACACCCTGCTGGTCTATGACCGCGGCTAGCGCCCCGACCGGTATGCTCACTGGCTCGCCGACAGCTGGCGTCGCCTCCTCCTGCAGTAGCCCGCCGCAGTCGGTTGCCCGGCACCCGCCTCCTCCTCCTGCGGCCAGGTAGCGGCGTGCGATGCGACGTCAAACTTGAAAAAACGCGCGCCCGGTCGCGAAGACGCCGCGTTGGGGAGTCCGAAAATCGCCAAGCGCACCCTGGATGGGTGCCGCGCCGATCTTCCCGAGCTGCACCCCGTCGAGCGTCGCCGCGGAGTCGGCGACGAGCCAGACCTGTAGCGGAAGAAAGGTGAAGTGCTGTGCATTCGGCGTTTGTCCGGTGAAGTGCAGCTCCCCGGCGTGCAGCAGCCGGCCGGCGACCGTCTCCATGGAGGAAAGCAGCCACCGATTCTGCCACCAGGATTCAGGTAACACCGAGCCGACCACGTTGAGCAGTCGAGTGGTGACCGACGAACTCAAGACGACACTCCAGTCGAGCCGATGAGGGCCTCCGACAGCGGTCACGGTGAACGCCGTCGGCGTGTTCCAGTGGATGTCGATCGTCGCAGACATCACCTCGTCGCCCGCCGAACCGAAGTAGCGCGTGCAGGCGTTGTCAGGCGCGACGTCCTGGAGGAAACTCCATCGGCCGTCTGGGTCGCGGTGCCAGATCGACCGGTACGCTGGGCCGATCGACGACGCCGGAAAGCGGCGCAAGGCTAGCACGTGGCCGGAGCGGAAGGGCAGGCCCATCACTCCGTAGCCACTGAACCGCTCGCCAGTTCCAGTGGGCAGCCGGGGCCGAGCCTCCAGATCGCGAATCACGTCACGTGGGGCTCGCGGATGCGCCAGTGCGGTCCACGCGGGGACCGGTCGGCTGAAACTGCTGGGCCGGCGCCGCGACTCCCAACGGAGGCCGCGAGCGCCAATCTTGTCCTGCATAGGTCACCCTGGCGCATGCTACAGGCGGCCTCCCTCTTCGTGCGGCGTGACGTTTTGTTGCAGCTCCGAGGCGAGGCCTGATCGACCTTGACGTTCTGTATGCCGGCCTAGGCGGTCAACATCGACGCGGCGACGGCTCGCAACGCCGTCGTCCGCCTGAGCCAGGGCGCTCATGCAGCTCATGGACACGGTCGTCGGGACAGCGTTCCAGCGCAAGACGGCCAGTTGGTGTTTCACGTCCTGCCAGCATTTGCCCAGTTCGAGCGCGAACTGACCGTCGGGCGGATCAATGACGGCTTGGCCGCGCAACGCTGTACCGACACAAGGAAGCGTTGGCATGAGCGAGTCACCCTGCTGCCGACTACTCTTTCACAGGTGTCGGGTTGATCTGGTAGTCGAACGTTCGCCTGCAACTCGAACACAACGACGATCATGACGCGGTTCATCACCGTTTCCTGCGTGGGGCAAAACGCGGCATCATCGCCAACACGGGTTGGCCGACGCAAGCGGCCACAGATTGAGGAAGGAGCTCCACGATGTCGCATGATGCTCTGCGCACGATCTTGCCGGTCGTCGGTCTCGACCCTGAGCGCGCCAGGACGGTCGAGTTCACCGGCGGGCTCGATCCGATCCTGCCGACCTCGTTCAAGATCGGCGAAACCAGCGCCGCGTGTCTCGGCGCTATCGGGCTCGCCGTCTGTGACCTCTGGGAATTGCGCGGCGGCAACAAGCAGGGGAT
>JAFAWJ010000987.1 GCA_019242065.1 Chloroflexota bacterium | reverse complement strand
ACCTGGGCGAAGGCCGTGACCCACAGATTGCCGTCCAGCGACGCGCGTGCTCCACCTGCAGGTGGCAATCGGCATGCACTTTGGCGATCGTCCAGGGGCACCGTCTCCCATGTCTTCGCCTGCAACGGCAGGAGCGCAGCTTGTTCGTGAGCAAGGAAGGCGTCGAGTGCCTGCTGGCCTGTGGTGCCGTGGATTGCTGGCCAGCGACGTCCAATGACCAGCGAGCCGCCTCCCGACGCATGACCGCCAGGTGTGTACTGTGCAGGTGATCCATCGGACCTGGTGGGAGCGGCCGGATCAGCTAGAAACGCCTCGACCAGGCGCACACGAACGCTTCACCCGCTTCGCATTGGATGTGCGTACACTTGACGCTCTGGTCAGAGACGGTACAACGATGAGCGCACAACAGCGTCGGTCGCGTGGGAGACTGGCAGTTATTGATGATGACACGGCTTTTCTGCAGCTCATGCATGATCTGCTCGCGGATGAAGAAAATTTTGAGGTCTTGATCCACCGCGAATGGGATTACGCCTATGAGTTCGTCAAAGAACAGCGCCCAGACCTCGTGATCCTGGACATCCGCATTGGTGGTGAGGAGCGCGGCTGGACCATTCTCAACTTGTTGACCCTCGACCCGATCACCCGTCCAATCCCTATCATCGTGTGCTCGGCGGCGATCCAGTCGCTCCATGAGCACCAGCCCTGGCTCGACAAGTTCGGCATCTGTGCCTTACCCAAGCCGTTCGACCTGGAGATGCTTCTAGAAATGGTGGACCGTGTCCTTGCGCAGGAGCGAGATGGGCCAGACGAGCAAATCCAGAAGTGACGTGGCCCCGCTTCGACGACCCCCGACCTCCGCAGATTCGCCGACGCCCCGAAGCTCATCCGACTGGTTGTCATGTTCGTCCTCCGCTTCGAAGCGATTGTGCACAACACGCGCGACACCACAGCCCAGATCGGACGTGGTCGATCGAGGGCGCCGCCTTGTAGACACCGTCGACAAGCCGGCAAGCGAGGCCGCGTTCAACATGTCCTCGACGGCAAAGCGCCATCGTGGGACGTCAGGTCACCACCGCGGTGGGTCTGACCGCGCATGAGCGACAGCCAGACCACGCCGATCCCGACCGAGCCAACGCTACGGCCTCAACCGACGTCGTCCGAGCGCGACCTGACGACCTTTCTAGAGCGCGGCGAGAGCATGCTGACGTCCGTCGTCGGCGTCATCCTCGCCATCTTCGTGCTGGTCGCGCTGGCCGCGATCGTAGTCGAGGTGAAGGACCCGCTCCTCGCCGGCGATCTCACCACAGCCACGTTGCGCGGCATCGACGCCACCTTCCTCGCCATCATCCTGCTCGAGTTGCTGCACACCACGCTCAGTCGGGGGCCGATCAGCCAGCAGCTGCAGGAATTCCTGGTCATTGGCATCACCGCCACCATTCGCCACAGCCTCGAGGTCGCGGCCGAGCGGGGCGACCCCCGCGACGTGGTGGTCAACCTGACGATCAACGCCGTCGGCGCCCTGCTCCTCGTCACGGCGCTCTGGCTGGTGCGTCACCACCTGCGCGCCGATCGGCGCCAAGCAGCCGCGCACACTACTACCCGTGATGCGGAGGTCACCGGCCGGCAGCAGGGAGTCGAACGACACTGAGAGAATGTTGAGGAGTTGCCTGTTCGATCCGTTCGTGAGCACCGTCGTGCGAAACTGAGGCGAGTCCGGGTCCGCAGCTCAGGGTCGCCGCCAACAGATGCACTCCACGACGGAGCGTTGTCAGCTCGATTCCGCAAGACGGGCGGACCGTCAGGCGGCGGCTACGGGTTGATCGTCGCCGACCAGGGCCCCGACGGGACAATTGGGGTGTTCGCTTCCCTGTCAGCTAATGGCTGATGGGCAAACGCCAGGAGCGTGGCGATCCGACGTTCGTCCGGCATCCGTGCGATCGCCTGAGCTCGCGCGGCGGCAGCCTAGCGCGCAAGTACCCTCAGCCGACCTGGGGGCAAGCCCGAGAGATCTACATGAACAGCACCCAGCGCCCGCATTTCATCGAGTCGGTGCAACGCATCCACTAGCGCTGGCGGCACTTGCCCGCACTGGCGCGGTCCGCAACCGATCGAGCGGTATCTGGCGTCCACGAGCTGGCACCACAAGCGGGCCCTCCAGACGCTGCCGAACGTAGGAATCTGGCAGCTCGGCCGCGCGGCGCCAGAGCCGCTGCGCCGCGCGGCCGCGGCCGCCGGCTACGAGTCGCGTGAGCGTGGTCGCCTCCACCATCAGCCGCATCGAAACCGGTAAGCGCGCGATCAGTTTCGACATCCTGGTACCCCTGGCGGCGGCGCTGCAAGTCGAGCTCGATGCCCTCCTCGACGTACGCAGCGACCAGAACGTCGTCATCCGCCCGCCCGAGCAACTCAGGCCCGCGCACCACGTGGCTGCTGAGCCGTCACCTCGCGCATGGTCGAGCAAGCAGCTGAGGTGGCCGATGGCATAGTGCCAATCCTCTTGTCGTTTTTCCCGTTCTTTCAGCCTGTTCCGGGCCAGTGGGTTCAGCGCCGGAGCCGACAAAATGAATTGGGCATGGGCGCGGGCTCACTCACCAACGAGCTCCTGGACTCCATCTGCCTGATTGGGCCGCTGGATCGCTGCAAGCAACGGCTTGCCGAGTACCGCGAAGCAGGCATTGACCTGCCGATCCTGATGGCCCCGTTAGGCGTGGCCGGCGCGCGGGCGGTGATCTCTGCCTTCGGCGCCGGGGTACCCGTTTCGTCGAGCAGGAGGTTGGGGCCGTGTATCCTCCACGTGAGTGCGGGACATGTCGCGGCACTTCGCCGACGCTCCCTT
>JAFAWJ010000104.1 GCA_019242065.1 Chloroflexota bacterium | reverse complement strand
ACCACGGGCGTCAGCTACCGCTTCGACAACTCAACCCAGCTCCGCACCCTGATCCAGACCGGCGCCGACGCCGACGTGTTCGTCAGCATGGATCCCGCCCAGATGGACGGCCTCAGTCAGGCCAACCTGCTCGACGGTCCACCCGCGGTGCTGGTCCGCGATCGCCTGGTGGTCGTCGTCAGCCAGGCCAACCCACAGGGCGTCACCGGGCTCCGGGACCTGGCTAACCCCGGCATCCGCTTCATCATTCCGGCCCCGGCCAGCACTACAACGGCAGCTATTCTCGCCGCGTTCAAGGCCGCCAGCGCCGATCCGGGGTACGGCGCGGATTTTGGCGCCCGCGCCGACCGCAACGTGCTGGCGCGTGATGGCGACGACCGCCTGGTCCTGGACCGCATTACCACCGGCGAAGTCAGCGCGGGGATCGTGTACGCCTCCAGCGTCGATCCTGGCTCGCGGGCGAAGCTCCAGATCGAGCCGATCCCGGAAGCCATCAGCGGCGTGGCCAGCTACCCGATCGCGGTGCTCAAGCACGCCAGCAACCTCCAGGGCGGTCAGGCATTCATGCACTACGCGCTCTCGCCTCAGGCGCAGGACCTGCTATCCCGATACGGATTTTCGAAGGCGACCTCCAGCAGTGCAGCCCCATAAACCACCCACCACTCGCCAGGACGACCTGGTGGAGGTCGTGCACGGCGTCGAGATCGCCGACCCGTACCGCTGGCTCGAAGACGGCGAGTCCGCCGAAACGCGCAGCTGGGTCCAGGCCCAGAACACGGCGACGCGCGCGGTGCTGGAGTCCATTCCCGGGCGTGAGGCGATCGCCGCGCGACTGGATCAATTGTTCACCACCGGCTCCGTCGGCACGCCGGAGGTCCGTGGCACGCGCTTTTTCTATCAACGTCGCGACGGTCGACAGGACCAGCCACTCCTGCTGATGCGCGACGGAATTGCCGGCGCGGAGCAGACGATTCTCGATCCAAATGCGCTGAGCGCCGCTGGCATCGTCGCCCTGGATTGGTGGTATCCGTCACGCGACGGTCGCCTGCTGGCCTACGGCCTGTCCGAAGGCGGCACCGAGTTGAGCACCCTCCACGTGCGGGACATTGACCGGCAAATGAGTCTGGACGCGGACCGTATTCCGCACACGCGCGCCGCCAGCATCGCTTGGCTGCCGGACTCCAGCGGTTTTTATTACACGCGGTATCCGGTGCCAGGCAGCGTCCCGGTCGGCGACGAGGTGTACCACCGCCACGTCTTCCTCCACCGCCTCGGCGCGGACTGGCATTCAGATATGGAGGTCTTTGGCGCTGGTCGCGCACGCGAGGACTGGCCAGGCGTGTACTTGTCGGACAGTGGACGCTGGCTCGCGATCGCGGTGCAGATGGGTTGGGCGCGCAGCGACGTGTTCTGCATCGACCGTGAGCAACCGGAGCGTCTGATCCCGATCCACGTCGGCGTGGACGCGTTTGCGCAGCCGCTCTTCGCCGGCGATCATCTGCTCGTCCAGACCAACGCCGATGCACCCAACTGGGCCCTGTTCGAGGTGGACCCGTGGCAACCGGACCGCGCGAGCTGGCACGTGGTACTGCCCGAACGAGCCGATCGCGTGCTGGATTCGGTGCATCCCGCCGACGGTCGACTGGTTGCCCACGAGCTCCACAACGCGACGTCCGAAGTGCGCATCTACGACCTCGACGGCGCACTCCTGCGTGAGGTCCAGTTACCTGGAATTGGCAGCGTGACGGGCACCGGTGGTGAGTGGACGAATGAAGTGGTGACGCTCGGATTCACCGCATTTGCCCTGCCTTCCACCGCCTATCAGGTGGACATCACAACCGGAACGTGTCATGTGTTTGCCCACGGCGACCTGCCACCTGGTTTCGAGGCGGCGAACTACCTCACGCGCCAGGTGTGGTACACGTCCCGCGATGGGACGCGCGTGTCGATGTTCCTGGTCCACCACCGCGATGTGACCTTGACCGCACCGCGGCCGACGTTACTGACCGGCTACGGCGGCTTCAATGTGAGTCGCACACCGGGGTTTGTCTCGGCCCTGCCGATGTGGTTGGACGCGGGCGGCGTCTATGCCCTGGCCAATCTGCGCGGCGGCGGCGAGTACGGCGAAGCCTGGCATCGCGCGGGCATGCTCGGTCACAAACAGAACGTCTTCGACGACTTCATCGCCGCCTCCGAATGGTTGATCGAGCAGGGAATGACCAGCCGTGACCGATTGGCCAT
>JAFAWJ010000790.1 GCA_019242065.1 Chloroflexota bacterium | reverse complement strand
GCGGTGAGAGAGCTTCACGCCGAGGAGGGTGAGAGCTGGTGTCTGCGTGCGGGAGGACATTGCCACTCAGGCGTGCCTGTAGCATTCAACTAGCTTTTATGCAACAATCAGCTTGCATGTCTATGCCAACATGTACTCGACAATGGTGAGGTTTACGGCTTGATGGCATTCAGCCAGACGCTCCGTCGCTTGCGGTTGGAGCACTTCTTCTCTCAGGCTGAGTTGGCGCGCCGCTCCGGCGTGCATGCGCTGACGATTACACGTCTCGAAAGTGGCCGTACGGCGCCTTCGACGCGCACGGTTCGAGCGCTGGCTAACGCACTCGGTGTGGAACCGCGCGAACTTGCCAGCCCTGAAGAAGTGGCAGAAGCCGATCGACGCGAGCGGACCCGCGAACTCAAGCGCTGAGCTTCCGAGCCAGAGGCGCCCGCAGAGTCGTTTGAGGTGCCCGCTCACTCGCCTTCGGCAAACTCCACAAGCATCGTGCCACCGCACGGGCCGCAACGGTCCGTGCGGGCCGGCGCCACATCAACCACGGTTGAGCGACTACACGAGACGCAGTACACGCGAAATCGGATGCGCCGACGCCTGGGTTCGCTCGGCGTTGATGCTGCCAGGTCCGCCACGGCTATGGGTTCGTGCGGTATTGATGCTGCTGGATTGAACGCCATCGAATATGTGGTGGATTTCGGAATCCGACCGGGCCACGCACATGTGTAGCACCGCACGGCGCTGGCTGACTTTGGGCCGCCGCACTGTGGGCAACACATGCAGCGTCCGCGGACTCCGGCGGAATGCCCGCACGCGACGCAGACGACCGTGCTGGGCACCATGCTCTTATTCGGATGAGTCGAGTTGACTAAATTCAGACAGCGCGCTCTGCAGCCTTTCGAGTGCCTCGCGTGCCATCCGACGTCGCTCCATCAGTCTTGGCCGCGTCGGGCGCTCGGCCAGCGCGTGCAGTAGCCACGGCAGCACAGTGCGTAAGTCCTGCGCTTCCGACAAACTCATAGTGAGCTGTACTTCTTCCGGTTGGACCCCGGCACCCGTCTCTCCGGACGTCGTCAAGCTCACCCTTCTCGCCTCAGCGCGTCCGCAACCTGTCGCTGCTGTTCGTGCGGCCTGACGCCAGGTTTGACCGCCTTGGCTTTCTTCTTCAGTTTGCCTTTGTCCCTACCCTTGGCGCGCTCACCCATACATCACCACCTTTGTAATTTCGGGTGCACGCGGCCTGGGGCCATGCGTCGCGGCACCAGAGCCGACCCGACCCGCAATTCTAGCGACTTACTCGCGACATGGCAACATTGCCCCCTCAAAGCATTAGCATCTCGCTAGCGTCTTGTAAGTCGTGCAGGGTTCCACCAGCAGCCTGAACCAGTACCTCTCGCAAAGCCAACGCCGCGCGGTCCGCCGACGGGCGCTGCTGCAGCCGATGCTGCCTTTGTGTCGCTGGCGCTCACCGCGCTCGAGATGCTGACATCGAAGTCATAGGTCGTGGCCACTGTCAACTCCTTCACGGACTAATCGAAGTGTGTCGAGCGATGATCAGGTCCTCGTTGGTCGGCATCACGCGAACCACCACATCGGCGCTGTATAACCCAAGCATGACACCAGCATCTCAGCCTGCGCGTGAGAGACTGGGCAGGGGCACATCCATCCACTACGTCGCCTTCACCCTCCTGGCCGGTAGTGAGTACGTGTGCATTCCCAGCGTCGTCCGGCAACTCGGACTGCAGCAAAACGTCCTCGCGGTCGCCTCACCGCCGTTGCGACCTGCGTTCGAGTTTCGGAGTGTTCGCGGTGGTCCGAGCGATCCAGGCACATGGCACTATCCGGAGGAATGCGCCTGATATAGGACGCTCGCGTGCCGTCTGAGCAATCACCCTTTTTGTCAGTTCGACAGTTCGCGGTCGCCGCGAGCGGAGGCATTGAATGGGGCCAACGAAACCCGGCGCGGTCAGCCGCAGCGTCTCTCTCGCGCGAGGCGTTGCACGGCTCGTTCGGGAACAAGCGCGGCATCGTAGCATGCATCCTGACGGGGGGACCAACGTTGCGGGTTCGATGCTCATCTGTACGCCGCGCCGCGTGATGGCTCATGCCGTTACGACGATCGTCATAGGCGTGCGTGGTGCGGTCCACGGCAAGGAAAAGGGTCATCCCA
>JAFAWJ010000565.1 GCA_019242065.1 Chloroflexota bacterium | reverse complement strand
GTCATCGCCATCGCCAGTCGGAGCGCTGAGCCGGCCCGGATGGCGTTTTTCGGCCTGTACGCGCTGCAGCATCGCGGCCAGGAGAGTGCCGGCATCTGCACCGCCGATGGTGACAGTCTTCGTAACCTGACCGGCATGGGCCTGGTCAGCCAGGTCTTCCACGAACGCGACCTGGCCAAACTCGGTGGCCACCTGGCGATCGGCCATACGCGCTACTCGACCACCGGCGGCAGCCGCCCCGAAAATGCCCAGCCACTGGTCGTCAGCTGCGACCTGGGCAGCCTGGCCCTCGCGCACAACGGCAACCTGGTTAACGTCGACGAGATCCGCGCCGAGGTGCTGCGCCTTGGCGTTCGGCCGCGCACCGCCACCGACTCGGAGCTGGTCGCGCACCTGATCGCCCACTCGCCGGGCGAGACGTGGCTGGCTCGCATGCGGCACGCGCTTGGGCGGCTGAGCGGCGCGTTCTGCCTGGTGATGCTCACCCGCGACGGCGCGTATGTGGCGCGTGACGCCTGGGGCATTCGTCCGCTGGTCCTGGGCCGCCTGGGCGATGGCTGGGCGGCCGCCTCCGAGAGCTGCGCGCTCGACACGATCGGGGCGCAGCTCATTCGCGCGGTCGAGCCCGGCGAGCTGCTGTCGATCGGGCCAGACGGCATTCACTCGGAGCAGTTCTGTGCCCCGGCGCCGCGGCGCGGGGCGTGCTCGTTCGAATACATCTATTTCGCCCGCCCCGACAGCTTGATCGACGGACAGCTGGTGTACGCGACGCGCGAGCGCATGGGCGAGGAGCTGGCGCGCGAGCACCCGGTCGCCGCGGACTTCGTCATGCCGGTGCCGGACTCGGCCACACCCGCGGCGATTGGCTTCGCGCGCGCGGCGGGGCTGCCATACCGCGAGGGGCTCGTCAAAAACCGATATATCGGGCGGACGTTTATTCAGCCGCAGCAGTCGCAGCGCGAGTTCGGCGTCGATCTGAAGTTCAATCCGCTACCGGAGGTGCTGCGCGATCAGCGCATCGCTCTCATTGACGACAGCATCGTGCGCGGGACCACGACGCCCAGGATTGTGGCCATGCTGCGGCGGGCGGGCGCGGCCGAGGTGCACCTGCGCATCTGCGCGCCGCCGATCCGGTACGCGTGCCACCTGGGGGTGGATACGGCGCCCGAGGAGACGCTGATCGCGAGCACGCACTCGGTGCCGGAGATTCGGGAGCTGGTCGGTGCCGACTCGCTTGGCTATCTGAGCCTGGGCGGGCTGGTGCGCGCGGTGGGGCTGCCTGAGCATGACTTGTGTAACGCGTGTTTTCACGGGCAGTACCCGATGGATATTTCTGGCGTACGCGACAAACTTGCCTTGGAGGGAGCCCGCTCATGAGCGGCTCCTCTTGAGGGCGCATGCGCGTACGTGCTGACCGCGCGTGGCGACTCCTGAGCTCAATCCGCAATCGACTTGACTTGATCGTGGTACGTGAGCAAGACCGTGGTTGGTGACTTGACCTTGCGTGGTGAACCTTGAGTACGTATGCAGCCGCCGGAGTTGACATTGGCGCGGCTGAGGAAAATGTTCGACGTATTGCAAGACATGTGCGGTCCACGCACGGCCCCGAGGTCCTGGGTGACTTCGGCGCCTTCGCCGGCCTCTTTCACCTCACGGGACTGCAGGACCCCGTGCTTGTGGCCAGCACCGACGGCGTCGGCACCAAGGCCCTGCTCGCCGCCGAACTCGGCGCCTACGCCGTCCTCGGCCGCGACCTCGTCAACCTGTCGGTCAACGACGTCCTGACCACCGGCGCCCGGCCGCTCTTTTTTCTCGACTACGTCGGCCTGCACGCCCTCGACCACGTCGTCATGGACACGCTGGTCGGCGGTATGGCCGCCGCCTGTCGCGACAACGGCTGCGCGCTGCTCGGCGGCGAGACGGCACAGTTGCCAGATCTGTACGCCTCGGGCCACTTCGACCTGGTCGGCACCGTCGTGGGCGCCGTCGAACGCACGCGGATCATCGACGGCCAGACCGTGAAACCAGGTGACCGCGTCTGGGGCCTGCCATCCACCGGCCTGCACACCAACGGCTACAGCCTGGCACGCCAGATCGTCGCCGACCAGGACCTGACCCGCGACCCGGGAACTCTTGGACAAACCCTGGCCCAGGCCCTGCTCGCCCCCCACCCGAGCTATCTCCACGCCATGCAGCCGCTCCTCCGCCAGGTCAAAGGCATGGCCCACATCACCGGCGGGGGCATCCCCGGCAACCTGCCGCGTGTGCTGCCCGACGACGTCTCGGTCGCGCTCGACCGGGGCACCTGGCGCGTTCCGCCCATTTTCAAGGTGTTGCAGGAGCTCGGCGGTATCGAAGATGCCGAGATGCTGCGCGTCTTCAACATGGGCCTGGGCCTGATCTTTGTCACCGACCCCGATGCGCACTGCGACGGCGCGCTCGAGATCGGGCACGTCATCCCGCGCGCCGAGCAGCGCGTCGTCATCCGTTGAAGGTCGCGGTCCTCGTCTCGGGCGGCGGCACCAACCTGCAGGCGCTGCTCGACGCCGCGCGCACACCCGGTTTTCCTGCCCGCATCGTGGTGGTTGGCTGCAATCGGGCCGAGGCGCCGGCGCTCAGACGTGCCGAGGCCGCCGGAGTGCCCGTGTGTCTGGCCGACCGCCGCGACTATCCGCGCCGTGCCGCGCGGCACACGCGGCTCCTCGAGGCCGTGCGTCAGGCGCACGCCGAGCTGGTCGTGTTGGCCGGCTTCGACGAGATCCTCGCACCCGAGTTTGTCGCAGCCTATACGGGCAGGATGATCAATACCCACCCCTCGCTGTTGCCGGCCTTCGGCGGGACCCTGCATGCCGTGGACGCCGCCCTCGCGCACGGCGTCAAGGTCACGGGCTGCACCGTGCACCTGGTGACCGACGACCTGGACGGCGGGCCGATCCTGCTTCAACAGTGTGTCGACGTGCGCCACGACGATTCGGCCGAGTCGCTGCACGCGCGCATTCTCGAGCAGGAGCATCGCCTCGTGTGCGCCGCGGTGCGCGCATTCGCCGAAGGACAGGTGCGAGTCGAGGGCCGAGTTGCACGCGTGATAGGATCCTGAAAGTTCCAGATGCGCGCGATCCTGTCGGTCTACGACAAGACGGGCGTCGTAGATTTCGCTCGCGGGCTCCAGGCACTCGGCTTCGAGCTCATTTCAACCGGCGGTACTGAGAGTTTGCTGCGCGAAGCGGGGATCAGCGTCCGCGGCGTGCAAGAAATCACGGGTTCCCCGGAGATGCTCGGCGGGCGAGTCAAGACGCTTCATCCCGCCGTGCACGGCGGCATTCTCGCGTTGCGCGATGACGCGGGCCACCTCGAGGAGTTGTCGCGTCACGGCGTGCAGCCGATCGACGCGGTCGTCTCCAACCTGTACCCGTTTCTGTCGGTGGTCGGCGCGGCGGGTTCGCAGCTGAGCGACGCACTTGAAAACATCGACATTGGTGGCCACACGCTGCTGCGCGCCGCCGCCAAGAACTTTCTCTCTGTCCTGCCGGTGTGTGATCCGCTCGACTACGACGGAATCCTCGAAGAACTGAGCCGCGACGGTGGCGTCAGTCCCGATTCGCGGCGCCGTCTGGCCACCAGGGCGTTCCAGCACTGCGCCGTTTACGACACCCACGTCGCCCTGTATCTGCGGCCGCACGACGAGATCTTCCCCGACGAGTACACCATCGCCCTGCGCAAAGTCGCCGACATGCGCTCGGGCGAAAATCCGCATCAGCTCGCGGCGTTTTACAGCGAGTCCTCGCCGCGGCCGCAGCCCCCTGGCCTCACCCAGGCTGACCAGCTCCACGGCAAGGCGCCCTCGTTCAACAACACCTACGACGCCGACCTGGCCTGGCAGGCCGTGCTCGACTTCACCTCGACCGCGGTCGCCATCGTCAAGCACGGCAACCTGTGTGGGCTCAGCCTGGGCGATTCGGTGGCCGATGCCTTCCGCAAGGCGCTGGCAACCGATCCCCAGACGGCCTTCGGTAGCGCGGTGGCCGCCAACCGGGTGATCGACGACGAGGCCGCGCACGAGATCGGCTCGGTGTTCTTCGAGGACCTGGTCGCCCCCGAGTACACCGCCGAAGCCATGGACGTGCTGCGTCGCAAGACCGATCTGCGCGTGTTCGCGACCCACGCCGACCTGGCTGCGCGCGGATCGAATGGCTCTGGCACTCTGCCCGGCGAGTTCGACTACAAGCGCGTCCTGGGCGGTTTCCTGGTCCAGACGCGCGACGCGCTGCCCGAGCAGTCGTTCACCCCGCGGGTCGTAACCCAGCGGCAGCCCGTGCTGGCCGAGCTGACGTCGCTGTACTTCGCCTGGCGAGCAGTCAAGCACGTCACCTCCAATGGTGTGGTGCTGGCCAAGGGTCTGGCGCTGGTCGGGTTTGGCTCAGGCCAGCCCAGCCGACAGGATGCCGTCGACCTGGCGTGCCGCAAGGCGGGCGAGCGCGCCGCCGGCTCGGTGCTGGCGTCGGATGGGTTCTTCCCGTTCCCGGATGCGCTCGAGCGCGCCGCCGACGCGGGGGTCACAGCTGTCATCCAGCCGGGCGGTTCCAGCCGCGATCCCGAGCTGATTCGGGTTGCCAATCGGCACGGGCTGGCGATGATTTTCACGGGCGAGCGGCACTATCGGCACTAGGGCACTCGGGCTGCGGTACGGGGTCAATCCGCACCAGACGCCGGCGCGGGTCTTTGCCGACGCTGGCCTGCCGTTCGAGGTCCGCAACGGAGCGCCCGGGTACATCAACCTGCTCGATGCGCTCAATAGCTGGCAGCTGGTGCGCGAGCTGCGCAGCGTGACGGGGCTGCCCGCGGCGGCGTCGTTCAAGCACGTTTCACCCGCGGGCGCGGCCATTGGCCTGCCGTTGTCCGAGACACTCCGACATGCGTACTTCGTCGGCGAGCGCGACGAGCTGTCGCCGCTGGCGTGCGCCTTTGCCCGCGCGCGCGGGGCAGACCGCGTGTGCTCGTACGGCGACTGGGTGGCGCTGTCTGATCCGGTAGACGGGCCCACGGCGCGGCTGCTGCGGCGCGAGGTCTCGGACGGGGTGATTGCGCCTGGCTTCGAGCCCGAAGCCTTCGAGCTGCTGAAAACCAAAAAGTCAGGCCGCTATACGCTGCTCGAAGTCGATCCCGGCTTCGAGCCGGCCGAGATGGAGACCCGTCAGGTCTTCGGGGTGACGTTCGAGCAGCGCCGCAATGACGTGGTGCCCGATGCCTCGCTGCTGCAGAAGGTGGTCACACGGCGCCGCGAGCTGTCCGATGCCGCGCGGCGCGACATGCTCGTCGGGCTGATCACGCTCGAGTACACCCAGTCGAACTCGGTGTGCCTGGTGAGCGACGGGCAGGTGATTGGCAACGGGGCCGGGCAGCAATCGCGCATCCACTGCACCCGGCTGGCGGCGGACAAGGCCGACATCTGGCAGCTGCGCCAGCATCCGCGGGTGCTGGCCCTCCAGTTTCGGCCCGGGTTAGACCGGGTCGATCGCGACAACGCCAT
>JAFAWJ010000488.1 GCA_019242065.1 Chloroflexota bacterium | reverse complement strand
GAGGCCGAGACGTAGTCCAGGCTGACGAGCGTCGCGTCCGGGTAATCCAGGCTGCCGTCTTCCAGGATGTCCATCTCGGTGCCGAGCAAGATCGTGAACGGCGCCAGTTGCTGGTTGAGCTGGTGGACCTGGCGCCGCGCGTCTTCGAGTCGCTCCAGGCTCAGGCCATTGGTGATGGTCAGCGCGCGACTGTGATCGGTCAGGGCCATGTACGCGTACCCGCGCGCACGCGCCGCGCGCGCCATGTCCTGCAGCGTGGCAACCCCATCCGTCGCGTTGGTGTGGCAGTGCATGTCGCCCTGGAGGTCCGACTGCTCGATCAGGCGCGGGAGACTGCCCGCCAGGGCGGCTTCGATCTCGCCCTCGTCTTCGCGCAGCTCTGGAACCACATACGGCAGGCCAAGGGCGGCGTACACGTGGGCTTCGGTAGGTGTAGGCAGCCGTCGGTCAGCCATCGCGAGACCCTCTGGGGTGAGTTGCAGACCGCGGGCCTCGGCCAAGGCCGCAAGACGCGCCAGGTGGGCCTCGGAGCCGGTGTGCCACACCAGCGCAGCGCCCAACGCATCGCGCTCCGCCAGGAACAGGCGGACTTCGACACCGTCGTGCAGGCGCACCGTGATCGAGCTCGGCGTGCGGCGCGGCACGCTGACGACCGACGGCAGGCGTTCGAGGCGATCGAGCAATGCGTTACCGGCGTGTGAGGCGAGTCCGACAAAGTCCAGACCGCCCATCACCATGTCGCACATGCGTCGAGCGGCGCCGACGAGCTGGATCTCTCCGTATCCGCGCAGCAGGTCGAGCAGCGCCGTCGCGCTTTCCCAGGCCGACTTCAGTCGCAGCGCGGTGGTCGGATTGCGCAGCGCGGGCATCTGGCGCAGCAGCTCCGTGGCACGGCGAGGTCCGATAGCGTTGGCCAGGCGGCCATCCTGGCCGGCCCGCTCGATCTCGTCCAGGGTGGTGACCCCCAGGCTGGCGTGCAGAGATTGCACGCCAGCCGGTCCGAAGCCACGCGCGCGGAGCAGCGGCGCCAGTCCGGGCGGGTAGTCCGTGACGAGGTGCTGGTGGGTGCGCATGCTGCCAGTCGACAGGAACTCGCTGATCAGCGCCGCCATGGATGCGCCGATGCCAGGCAGCTCGCGCAGGCGACCCTCGGCGGCGAGTGCGTCGAGATGCTCCGAGGTGGCGGCGAGGCTGCGGGCGGCGCGGCGGTACGCCCGCAGCCGATGGCCCTGATCGCCCGAGATTTCGAGGCTCTGGGCGATCTCTTCGAACAGGCGCGCCACGACCAGGTTCACGTCGGGATCGGTCATGGCCGGTGCGTTGACACGCTAACCGATTGTCACCGATGTGTACGCGGCGCCGCGCCTGGCGCGTCTAGCCAACGTTCGTTGACCCCCGTTGACGGTGGGTCTACGCTGAGGGCAGGCCCACCGGACGGGCCGTGGGGATGTGAGAGGGGTAGCAGAGCCGTGCGAGAAGCCGCGGGCGTTTCCTCGACTGTCAGTTCATCGTCAGCTCGCCGTTGGACCCGTCGCGGGTTCCTGATCACCTGGGGCGGTATCGGGGCCGGCGCGACGCTGCTCGCAGCATGCGGCCCAGCGTCCGCACCGCCGGCGGCGACGTCCGCACCGCCGGCGACCACCGCGCCCGTCCAGGTGGCGCCCACCAGCGCCCCAGCCGCGGCGGCGGCACCGGCTGCCACGGCCGCGCCAGTGGCGACCGGCGTCATCGCCGCCGCGCCGCAGTCCACCTCAGCAGCCATCGAGCCGACCGTGGCCGCCGGGCCAGCGCTCCCTCCCCAAGATGGTGGGACCTTCAAGTTCAACATCTGGACCGACGACCCACCCAGCCTCGATCCGTATCTCAACGTCAGCTTTCGCGTCCAGGAGTTCGCGGCCTTCCACTACAGCCGACTGCTGATGTCCAAGAAAGGTCCGGGTATCCCAGGCCAGGCGTACATCATGGACGGCGACCTGGCCGAGAGCTGGAAGCCCAGCGAAGACGGCAAGACGTGGACCTTCAATCTGCGACAGAACGCCATGTGGCACAACCTGGACCCGATGAACGGGCGGCCGGTCACCGCCCAGGACGTGGTGTGGTCCTTCAACCACTTCATGGACGTCTCGCCCAACAAGACCACCTTCGGTCAGGTGGCCGACGTCAGCGCGCCCGACGACCACACCGTGCAGTTCACCCTGAAAGACGTCTACGCGCCGTTCGAAGCGCAGATTGGCGCACCGGTGTTCTGGATCCTGCCGAAGGAGGTCGTCGAGCAGGACGGCGACGTCACCAAGCGGGTCGTGGGTAGCGGACCGTTCATCTTCGACGACTTCCAGTCGGGAGTCCAGCTCACCGGACACAAGAACCCCGCCTACCACCGGCCGGGTGAGCCCCACGCCGACAATTTCGTCAATCTGATCATCCCCGACGTCGCGACCCAGATGGCCGGGCTGCGAGCCCATGAACTGGACTTTGTTCAGGTGCCGGACACCGAAATCGCCGGCCTCAAGCAGAGCAATCCCGAGCTTCAGTTCTATGACTTGCCCTTCAACCTGATCCCGATGGTGTACTGGCGCCTCGACAAGCCGCCGTTCAACGATCCGCGCGTGCGCCAGGCGGTGTCCATGGCGCTCAACCGCGACAATCAGATTGGCGTCCTGTACAACGGTCGCGGCGGCTGGGACAACTTCATGCCGTGGGCGCTCTCCGAATGGTGGTTGGACCCGCAGAGCGCCGACGAGGGCGACGGGGCCAAGTTCTTCAAGTACGACCCAGCGACCGCCAAACAACTCCTGGCGGCGGCCGGGTATCCCAACGGCCTGCAGGTGACGATGCTGAGCACACCTGGCTATGGCGACGTGTTCGTGCAGGGCGTCGAGCTCGTCCAGCAGGACCTGAAAACGGCCGGTATCGATGCCACCATTCAGATGCAGGACTACCCCCAGTACATCGCCACCACGTTCGCCGGAAAGTTCGACGGCACCAATACGCTCGTCTTCGGGCTCGAGACGCCGTTTACCGAGCCGCACGACTACCTGTTCAACATGTATTCCCCGCAGGGGACGCGCAATCACGCGGGTGTCAACGACGACAAGCTGAACGGCATGATCGACCAGCAGATGCGCACGCTCGACCACAACCAGCGCAAGCAGCAGATCTATGACATTCAGCGCTACCTGGTGGACCAGATGTACTACGTGCCGGGGGTGGTGAACTACCGCACGGCGGGGTACACGCCGCGGATGCACGACATGTATCCACGGTCCGACTATGGGTTCGGGGCGGAGATTGCGCCCAAGGTGTGGATTGGCTCTTGAGCCGTTATCTCGTATGCCGGCTTCTGCTTGTAATAAAAACCTTGCTCGGCGTCACCATCGTGGTGTTCGTGCTCGTGCGTCTGCTGCCGGGCGATGCGGCCACGCTGCAGCTCCAGGACGCCAAGGCCTCGGCGGCCGATGAGGCGGCTTTGCGCGCGCAGCTTGGCCTCGACAAACCCATCTACCTGCAGTACGCCGCCTGGCTGGGCACGCTGCTGCACGGCGACCTGGGGCGTTCGTTTCGCACCAAACAACCCGTCGCCCAGGAATTGTCAACGCGTATTCCCGTCACCCTCGAGCTTGGCGTCGTCGCGCTGATAATCGCGGCCATCGTCGCGACCAGCATCGGCGTGGTCTCAGCCGTGCGCCAGGACACCTGGATGGACTACACCGCCCGCAGCGCGGCCATCGCCCTGCTGGCGATTCCAGCGTTCTGGCTGGGCACGCTGGTGGTGACGCTGCC
>JAFAWJ010000475.1 GCA_019242065.1 Chloroflexota bacterium | reverse complement strand
GCGGAGATCACCGCCGCGGCGCGCGCAGCCGTGGGACCTGGCCGGAACGTCGTCCTCATTGCCGAGTCGAGCGAAAACGACGTCCGCTACCTCAAGACTGAGGCCGATGGCGGCTTTGGCTTCGACGCGGTGTACGCCGACGATTTTCACCACAGTCTGCGGCGGTACCTGGCCGGCGATCACGAGGGCTACTACGCGGAGTTCGAGGGGACGCTCGACGAGGTCGCCCGCTGCATCCGCCAGGGCTGGCTGTACGAAGGTCAGACGACGCGCAGCAGCCATGGCGAGCGTCAGCGCGGCACGCCTGCGCGCGAGCAGCCCGCCTGGCAGTTCCTGTACGTCCTGCAGAACCACGACCAGGTCGGCAATCGCGCGTTTGGCGAACGTTTGCAGGAGCAGATCGGTTTCGACCGCTTCGCGGCAGCCTCGGCATTGCTGCTGTTTCTGCCATTCACGCCGATGCTGTTCATGGGTCAGGAGTTCGGCGCGTCGTCGCCGTTTCAGTTCTTTACCGACCACAATCCCGAGCTGGGCAAGCTGGTGACCGAGGGACGGCGGCGCGAGTTCAGGGCGTTTTCGGCCTTCGCCGATCCGGCCAGTCGGGAACGGATCCCGGACCCGCAGGCTGAAGCCACGTTTTTCAGGTCCAAGCTGCGGCTGTCGGAGGCGGAGGTTCCGCCCGGCTCGGAGATGCTGGCCTGGTACAGTGCGCTCATTGCGCTGCGACGCACTGATCCGGTGCTGGTCGATCAGTCGCGCGAGCGGATGACCGCCCAGGCGCTGTCCGCCGATGTGCTGGCGGTGCGACGCTGGTCGGGGGGTGAGGAGCGGTTGCTCGTGGCGAATTTTGGCGAGTCGCCGTGTGAGACGTCCGAGTTCGGTGGCGGCTGGCACGTGCTGCTATCCCGCGCCGAGGCGTCGGGCGACCTGGGGGGCATCCACCTGGCCCCGCGCTCGGCGGCTATCCTGGCGCGCTCCTCGTGAAGGTTCCCCCTCCGCCGTCGGGCACGTACCGGCTGCAGTTCCACGCCGGCTTTACGTTCAAGGATGCCCGGCGACTCATCCCCTATCTCCACGACCTGGGGATCAGCCACATCTACGCTTCGCCGTACCTGCGCGCGCGCTCGGGCAGCATGCATGGCTACGACGTTGCCGATCCCGGCTCGCTCAATCCGGAGCTCGGGTCGGAGGCGGACTTCGAGCACCTGGTGGACGACCTGCGCGTGCATGGCATGGGCCAGCTGGTCGACGTGGTGCCCAATCACATGGGCATCGGCGACCCTGGCAATTATCGCTGGCGGGACGTGCTCGAAAACGGGCCGGCCTCCATCTATGCCCGCTTCTTCGACATCAACTGGCGACCGACGCTGGCTCAGCCGCAGGATCAGCTCAAGCTGGTGGTGCCCACGCTCGGCGACCAGTACGGCAAGGTGCTCGAGAATGGCGAGCTGTCGGTTGGGTACGACGTCGGCGGGGCGTTTGCGATCGCGTACTACGAGCACCGCTTTCCCCTGGCGCCGGATACGTACCCAGTGCTGCTCGAGGGGGCGCTCGCCAGCCTCGAGCAGGAGCTCGGGGAGCGGCACGCGCAGGTCCAGGAGCTGGCCAGCATCCTGACCGCGATTCGGCACCTGCCGCCGCGGCGGATCCTCGACGCGGCGGCCATGGAGGAGCGCAATCGCGAGAAGGAGATCGGCAAGCGACGCCTGGCGACGCTGTACGACGGGTGGGCTGCGTTTCGGGTGGCGCTCGAGCGCGAGCTGGAGCGGATCAACGGCACGCGCGGGGAGGCGGCGAGCTTTGACCGTCTCGACGCGTTGCTCGATCGGCAGTCGTATCGGCTGGCGTTCTGGCGCGTGGCGGCGGAGGAGATCAACTATCGGCGGTTCTTCGACATTACCGAGCTAGCGGCGGTGCGGATGGAGGATCCGGCGGTCTTTGGCGATACGCATCGGCTGCTGATGCGGCTCATTGGGGAGGGCAAGATTCAGGGCTTGCGTATCGACCACCCCGATGGCCTGCGCGACCCCGCCGCCTACTTTCGGCAGCTCCAGGAGTCATGCCTGTCGGCGCTGGAGAACGGCGCATCGCCGTCGCTCGCGCCGACAGGCATACAACCCGTAGGTACGCCCCAGGGGAAAGAAGAGAGTTCCGCTGACGCGAGGTCCCGCGGGGTGCGAGCTGATAAGAGTGGTGGCTCAGCGCAGCTCGGCGGAACGTCGGGGAGTGACGAGCCGCAGGCGCAGCGCGAGATGGGGGAGGCTGCAACCCGCGCGTCAGCCGCGGCGGGCGAAGATGCTCGGGCGGCGGCGGGGCGCGCGGGAC
>JAFAWJ010000353.1 GCA_019242065.1 Chloroflexota bacterium | reverse complement strand
AGCCACTCCTTCATCTGCCGATTGCCGCCCGAGACCATCCGCTCACCCTCGCCCGCGGCAACCAGCGCATCCACTCGCGACTTCGGCAGCTTGACAATCAACTGGTCACGACTGAGCATCGCAAAAATCTTGTCGTGGACCTTGAGTCCGTTCGACCCGAACCGGCGCGCCGGCGCGGCACCGTCCTCCGGCGGAGTGACATGCGGATCACCGCTGAATTCCTCGACCAGGGCGCTGAAGCGCGCGGACGAATCCATCTCGTGACTATATGGTCACGTATCGCTTGCGTCAACTCAACGCAAATGAGCCGCCATCGAAACGTGCGCACGACCGTCGGCCGCCTATCCTTGGGCATCATCCGTCGTGATGACTGACAACGACGTCAGGAGGCTGGTCCGTGACCCTGCCCATGACCGGCGCGCACAACGCCGTGCCGCCTTACCCCTTCATCCGTGTGCAACTGCCAACTCCCAGTTCGGGGGTCTGCCGCTGCGGCGCCGTCTTTGACTACGGCAATGTCGCCGTGCCATCCGGCGGCGTCGGTCTGTGCGGCCGCTGCGCACGGATTGAGCAATCACCCCTTCGGGGTGGTGCGCGCGGTCAGCGGAGCCCGCATGCCGGCCAGCACTTCTGAGCAAGCGATCATCGCCGCCTACGACAGCCAGACTCAGGCCGAGCAAGCGCCAACGCGGCGGGGCGCGAACGAGCGGCGCGCGGTCCGCTCGCGTCCTGAGCGAACGATAGTTTGAGCCATCGGGCGGCTCAGCGCAGGAGCCGTCCGTTCGCCCAGCGACGCGCGAGGCCGATGAGAATCATCGGGATCACCAGTCGCACCGCGAAAAACACGACCCGACTCCCCAACCAGGCCACGCGCCAGTTGCGCTGAATGCGCCACCACTCGTCATCCGAGCCGCCAGTCAGTCCCAGGATCAGGGCCGCCGCCGAGGGGCCAAACGCGCGGCGCGAGCGGTGGCGAGTGAAGGGGATCGTCATTGGCGTGAGAGTGTAACGCGCCTGGCGGCTTCAGGTCCCCGTGGTGGTAATGTGCGCCGCCAGTGGCGTGAACCAGCGCAGCAGCTCCTGTCCAAACGCATTGACCCCGAAGAGCACCACCAGGGCAATCGACGCAATCATCAGGCCGTACTCGACGACGTTTTGCCCATGGCTCTTCTGAGGCACGCCAGCAAGATACCCGCGAGCGGTTGCCGTGGTGTTCTGTGAATGTTGAGGACAAGTGTTGGAAGGTCAGGCAAAGCCGGGCTCGAACACGCGGTCGGCCATCACCTGACACCGCTTCATCAGACGCGGCTCCTCGGGACCGTAATCGGCCACGGCCATGTGGATGGTGCGGATGTGATCCCACATCAGCACGTCACCTTCGCACCATGTGTGCGCATACTGGAACTTCGGCTGGAGCTGGTGAGCAAACAGCATTTCCAGGGTCCTCTCACTGTCCTCAGGCTGGAGCTCGTTGATGCGCACCGCGTAGCCCGGATTGCAGTACAGCACGCGTCGCCCACTGATCGGATGCTGCATAAACAGCGGATGCACCGACGCCGGCCGGCTGCTCCGCTGCGCAGGTGTCAACGGATCGCGCACACTGCCCGGCCGCGTGCGCATATTCTCCCAAAACTTGTTGAAGTCATGCGTCGCGGTCGCATCCGCCAGCCGCGTCTTGAGGTCCGACTCCAGGCCGTCATACGCGGCGCCCATGTCCGCAAATGCCGTCGCGCCCAGCACCTGATCGCCGCGCCGCGGCACCTTGACCGCATACAGCACGTTCAGAAACCCGATGGTCCGGTTGTAGGACATGTCGGTGTGCCAGTCCTGACCCGCATCCGCCAGTCCGATCGCCTTGCCGTTCTCGACCACATTCGACAGGATGCCGACCTCCGGCACCCCAGGCTCCGCGAACTGACCTGTCACCGAGCCTTGAATGCTGCCGAAGTGCTCCGAGAAGTCGCGCAGCGCACTGGCCTGCAGCCGCTGATCCGGAAAGCGCAGCACGCCGTACTGCCCCAGCGCCTGCACGATCTGCCTGAAGTCGACGTCGCTCAACGGCTGCGCAAGGTCGATATCGCACACCGTAGCGCCCAGGATCTTGCCGCTCGGCTGCACAGTGATCATAGTTTGGATCCTACCGTTCCGTGCTCTGGACAGGATTGGTCAGGTCGCCAACGCCCGTGATCCGAATGGTGACCGAGTCACCCGGCTTCAAATACCGCCCCTCGGCATGCCCCACGCCGGCAGGCGTGCCGGTGGAAACGATGTCGCCCGGCTCGAGCGTCGTGCGCGCCGACAGGAAGCTCAGCAGCTCGGGGACCGGCCAGATCAGGGTGCTGGTGTGGCTGTGCTGACGTTGTTCGCCGCTGACAATGGTCGTCAGCTCGATGTCGTCGACGTTCGGGAATTCGTCGAGAGTTGCCAGGCACGGACCGCACGGTGTGAACGTATCGAAGCTCTTGGCCATCGACGTGTTCGGACGCGCACCCGCCACGTGTTGCCCTTGCTGCACGTCGCGCGCACTGACGTCGTTGACGATGGTGATGCCCGCCACGTACGACCACGCCTGGTCGGCCGCGACGTGGCTGGCACGCCGACCGATGACCAGCGCGACTTCACCCTCGTAGTCCACGTGGTCGGGCGCCACCGGCGGCAGGACGATGGGCTGCCCGTTGCCGAGCAAGGAGGAAGGCGCCTTGATGAAGAAGAACGGTTCGCCGTCCTGCTGGCGGCCCATCTCGCCGACGTGCGACGCGTAGGCCAGGCCGAGCGCCCAGATCTTGCTCGGGTGTAGCACCGGCGGGAGCGTACGAACGCGGTTCAGGGGCAGCCGCTCGCGGATCGGTGCCGCGGCAATGTCCCGCGGAGTCATGCCATGTCCCAGGGCTTCGCCGAGGTCGCGAGCCTCGAGCTTGAGCAGCGAGACGCTCTCGCCATCCGCCTCGACCAGGGCCACGCCCTGGTCGGTCGTCATCAGCCGTGCCATACGTCTGTACGCAGGGTAAACCGTGGTAGGGGCTTGTAGCGTGCGGTAGGCTGAACAACGTGACAACAACGGCTCCGTACTATGGCCTGGGTCTGCGTGGACGGCCGCCGGTCGCGTCCAGGAGGCCAGCGCCCGACGTCGGCGAGCGCTTCGCTCGGATGCGCGACAACGGGGATCGACTGGTCGCCGAGCCCTTCAAGGGCATCACCACCGACGGCAACGTCGTCCCCAATCTGTTTCCACTGATGACGACAGGCGTCGCCACAGAGCCGATTCGCCGCGCGGCGCTCGACTTTCTGGACGTGCTCACCGCGGAGCAACGTCAGCAGGCGCGCTTCGACCTGAGCTCTGACGCCTGGCGTCGCTGGTGGAACATCCACCCGTTCCTCATGCGGCATGGCGTGCTGCTGGAGGATCTCACGGACGATCAGCGCCAGGCCGCGCTGCGGCTGGTCGAGAGCACGCTCAGCGCCAGTGGCGCGCGCACCGCGCGCGACATCATGCGGCTCAACCACACCATCGGCGAGATCACCGGCAGTTGGACCGAGTACGGCGAATGGGTGTACTTCGTCAGCGTCTTCGGCGAGCCGTCAGAGCATGCGCCGTGGGGCTGGCAGATCGACGGGCACCACCTGATCGTCAACTGCGTGGTCGTCGGCGACCAGGTGGTCATCACGCCCGTGTTCATGGGCTCCGAGCCGGTGGTCGCCGAGACGGGGATCTACAAGGGCACCACCGTCCTGCAGACTGAGCAGAACGAAGGGCTGGCCTTCATTCATGCCCTGAGTGCCGAACAGCGCAAAACCGCCATTCTGTACGACTCGATCCAGTCGACCGTCCTTCCTCCAGAGCGCGGCATCGGTTCGGACGGGCGCGTGCAGACCGCCGCCTTTCGCGACAATATGCTGATTCCTTACGAGGGCATCGCTTCGGACGCGTTGAGCGCCGGTCAGCGGGAGCAGTTGCTGCGGTTGGCGTCGCTGTACACCAGCAAGCTACGCCCGGGTCACGCCGAAGTCTGGCTGGATGCGGTGCGTCACCACCTGGACGACACCCATTTCATGTGGATGGGCGGCATCGGCGACGAAGACGTCTTTTACTACCGCATTCACAGTCCGGTGATTCTCATCGAGTTCGACCACCAGCCGGGGATCGCCTTCGACACCGACGAACCGACGCGCGCGCACATCCATACCGTCATTCGCACCCCCAACGGCAACGACTACGGCATGGACTACTTGCGCCAGCACCATGCCCGGTATGAGCACGTCAACGGGCAGCACGTGCCGAGGTCCTGATCTCCGATCCTCGTAGAGACGGCGCGGGCACGCGGGTGGTGGCCCACCATTCCGACGGCGAAGACCACGAACGCGGCCACCCCCAGTGTGCCGCCCAGAGCCACCAGCGCGCCCCAGCCCGGCCCCTAGCCGCCAAAGTGCTCGGCCACGAAGCGTAGTGCCGCGCCAGTGAACAGCGTCCACATCGTCGCGGCCAGCACCCGCGGCTGAGGCATCATCTGGCCCGAAGAGCCGGGCAAAATTCGCGCCGCCATCAGCACGATGAGCGGCAGCTGAAAACCTTGCGCGACATGGCGCGCCGCCGACAGCTCCGTGAGCGTGGGCGTCGCGGCCCCCAGGCTTTCAGCCATCGGAACACCGGACCACGAGATTGTCTCGTGACCCGATGCAAATCGGGTATCGGCCTGGCGGCGGGCGCCTCAGGCCGCGATCGGGCCGCCGAAGGCGCGCTTGGTGCTCGGCAG
>JAFAWJ010000255.1 GCA_019242065.1 Chloroflexota bacterium | reverse complement strand
GATGGTCGGCGCCGGCGCCGCCACCCTGGCGCCGAATGCCCTGTTCTACGGCGTCCTGGCCGGCGGCGTCCTGGCCCTGGTCGTCTGGCTGACGACCCGCTCGCGCCACACCACCATGCCCTACGGCCCCGGCCTGTGCCTGGGCGGGCTGATCACCCTGTTTCTCCACTGATCGGGCGCTCGAGGCGGAACCAGTAGAAGGTGTGCGGGCCCAGGCTCAGGAAATAGGGGGACTCGCTGATCCTGGGGAAGACGGTTTCGCCGAACAGCTCGACCAGGGTGTAGCCCGCGAACTGGCTCAGGTCGAGCTCCACGGGCTGGACGAACCGCGACAGGTTGTTGACGACCAGGATCGTCTGGTCCTCGTTGCAGCGCAGGTAGGCCAGTACGGTCGGGTTGGCCGGGTGCAGGAACTCGATCGCGCCGCGACCAAAGACCGGGTAGCGCTTGCGAATCGAGATCAGCCGTCGCATCCAGTTCAGCAGCGAGCTCGGCCCGCGGCGCTGGGTTTCGACGTTGATCGACTGGTAGTGGTAGATCGGGTCGATGACCAGCGGCAGGTATAGCGCCTGCGGGTCCGCGCGTGAAAAGCCGGCGTTACGGTCCCCGTTCCACTGCATCGGCGTGCGCACGCCGTTGCGGTCGCCGAGGTAGATGTTGTCGCCCATGCCGATCTCGTCGCCGTAGTACAGAATCGGCGTGCCGGGCATGCTGAACAGCAAGCTGTGGAGCAGTTCCTGGCGTCGTCGGCTGTTGTCGAGCAGCGGCGCCAGCCGGCGTCGAATGCCGATATTGACGCGCATGCGGGGATCGTGCGCGTATTCGGCGTACATGTAGTCACGTTCGTCTTCGGTGACCATTTCGAGCGTCAGTTCGTCGTGGTTCCGCAGGAACAGACCCCACTGGCTGTTCGGCGGGATTTCCGGCGTCTGGGCCAGGATCTCGACGATCGGGGTACGCGTCTCCCGCCGCAGCGCCATATAGATCCGCGGCATCAGCGGAAAGTGGAAGGCCATGTGGCATTCGTCACCTTCGCCGAAGTACGGGCGCACGTCTGAGGGCCACTGGTTGGCCTCTGCCAACAGCATGCGGTCGGCGTAATGCTGGTCGATCTCTTCGCGAACGCGGCGCAGGTACGCGTGCCCTTCGGCCAGGTTTTCGCAGCTGGTGCCCTCGCGCTCGAACAGGTACGGGATGGCGTCCAGGCGCAGGCCATCGACGCCCTTGTCGAGCCAGAAGCGCATGACCTGGATCATCTCGTCCTGGACGGCCGGGTTATCGAAGTTCAGATCCGGCTGATGGCTGAAGAAGCGATGCCAGTAATACTGGCGAGCGACCGGATCCCAGGTCCAGTTCGAGGGCTCGGTGTCGGTGAAGATGACGCGCGCGTCGCTGTAGCGCTGGTCGGTGTCGCTCCAGACGTAGTAGTCGCGGTACGGGCTCTCGGGGTCCCTGCGCGCCGCCTGAAACCAGGGATGCTGGTCCGACGTGTGGTTCAGGACCAGCTCGGTGATCACGCGCAGACCGCGCGCATGGGCCGCATCGACGAAGGCTTCGAAGTCCTTGAGGGTGCCGTAGTTGGCCTCGACGTTGAAGTAGTCCGAGATGTCGTACCCATCGTCGCGCTGGGGCGACGGATAGGTGGGCAGGAGCCACAGGGCGGTGACGCCGAGCTCCTGGATGTAGTTGAGCTTGTCGATCAGGCCGCGGAAGTCGCCGATACCGTCGTCGTTGCTGTCGAAGAAGGCTTTGATGTGCAGCTCGTAGAGGATGGCGTCTTTGAACCACAGCGGATCGTCCGGGCCTGTGAAGCCGCTGGCGACGCGAGACATGTGGGTTTAAATGGTAGGGCTTGCCAGGCTGCGTTAGACCGCGCGGCCGTAGAGGCTGGTCATCTCGGCCAGGCACGCGGCGCGCTCGGGGGTCAACTGGTCGGGTTGGACGCGCCAGGCCCAGTTGCCTTCGGGCCGGCCCGGCGTGTTCATACGCGCCTCGCTGCCCAGGTCCAGCACGTCCTGGAGCGGCACGATCGCCGTTCGAGCGACGGAGGCCAGCGCCAGACGCATCAGGTCCTCGGCGATGCGCGAGCCGTCCGTGCCCACGTAGCGGCACACGTGCGCGCGTTCGTCGTCTGAGATGGCCGCGAACCAGCCGCGCGTGGTGTCGTTGTCGTGTGTGCCCGTATACACCAGGCAGTTCGCGTCGGGATAGTTGTGCGGCAGGTACGGATTGCGCGCGTCGTCGCCAAAGGCGAACTGCAGCACCTTCATCCCTGGGAAGCCGGTGGTCCGCAACAGGGAGCGGACTTCCTCGGTAATCAACCCGAGGTCTTCGGCCACGACCGGCGGCTGGTCGCCGCCAATGGAGCTGGCGATGGCCTCGAACACGCTGGAGCCCGGGCCGGGCACCCACTGCCCATTGACCGCCGTCAATTCGCCGAACGGCACTTCCCAGGCCGCCTCGAATCCCCGGAAGTGGTCGATGCGCACCACGTCGACTTCTTCCAGCAGGTGGCGGAAGCGGTTGATCCACCAGCCAAAGCGCTCGTCGGCGATCGCCTCCCAGTCGTACAGCGGGTTGCCCCACAGCTGACCGGTGGCGCTGAAGTAATCCGGCGGCACTCCGGCCACCACCCGCGGCTTGCCGAGTGGGTCGAGCTTGAAGATGCGCTGGTGCGCCCAGACGTCGGCGCTGTCGTGGGCGACGAACACCGGAATATCCCCGACGATGTGGATCTGCAGCTCAGCTGCACGTCGGCGGAGCGCGGCCCACTGCGTAAAGAACAGGTACTGGCAGAACGTATGAAAGCCGACGCGGTCCTCGAGTCGCTGGCGCGCCTCGCCCAGCGCCGCGGCATCACGTGAGCGCAGGTCCGCGTCCCAATCTGTCCAGGACTGTGACGACTGGTCCCGCAGGGCAGCAAAGAGACTGAAGTCGGACAGCCACTCGGCGTGGTGCGCCTGAAACTCCTCCATCTCGGGGCGCAGCCGGTCGCGCCCGTTGACGAAGGCCGTTTCGAGCGCGGCGCGCTTGAGCGGCAGCAGACGCCCGAACTCCACGTGGTCCATGGGCAGCTCGGCCAGCGGGGCGACGTCGCCCTCGCCGAGCAGTCCCTGCTCGACCAGTGGTTCGAGGCCGATCAACAGCGGGTTACCCGCAAACGCGGACGGGCTCGAGTACGGTGAGTCGCCATACCCGGTTGGGCCGAGGGGCAGGACTTGCCAGAGGGTCTGGCGCGCGGAGGCAAGATAGTCCAGGAAGGCAAAGGCGGCGGGGCCAAGGTCGCCAATGCCAAGGCGGCCGGGCAGTGAGGTCGGGTGCAGCAGCACCCCTGACCCGCGGCGTTGCAGCTTCGAGCTGGAGGTGAGCTGTCCCATCAACAACTGCTGTTTTGCAACGCGCGTGCCGGCTAGCGGCCCATGACGTACGCCACGCGGCCGCGCGGCGAGGCGGCGCCGCTCAGCACACCGTTGGTTTCGCGCGCGACGGCTGTCACCTGCCCGTGGCTCCACGGCCCGTCGACGCCGACGTCATGCCCGCGGGCACGCAGCTCGTCCAGGACCTCGGCGGCGATCCGCGATTCCGCGCGCACGCCTGCCGGATGCGCCTGGTGCGGATAGAACGAGCCAGGAAAGTGGGTGCTCTGCACCGTCGGCGCGTCCAGCGCTTCCTGCAGCTCCATCCCGAAGTCCACGACGTTCAGGAAAAACTGCAGCGTCCACTGGTCCTGCTGGTCGCCGCCGGGCGTTCCGAACGCCAGCCACGGCTCGCCGCCCCGCAGCGCCAGCGAGGGCGTGAGCGTCGTCCGCGGCCGCTTGCGGGGTACCAGGGCGTTGGCGTGCCGCTCGTCCAGGTAGAACATCTGGCCGCGCGTCCCCAGCGGAAAGCCCAGTCCCTCGACGACCGGCGAGGAGCCGATCCAGCCGCCACTCGGCGTGGCCGAGAACAGATTGCCCCAGCGGTCGACCGCGTCGACGTGGGTCGTGTCGCCGGTGACCACCGGCCAGGGGTGGCCGTTCGATGCCGCGCCGGCCACCGACAGTGCGCCCGGCCGCAGCTCACGGCTGGCGTGCCGCGGGTCGATCAACTCGCGGCGCTCGGCGGTGTAGTCCTCGGACAGCAGCAGGCCCAGCGGCACCCCGACGAACTCGGGATCGCCGTAGTACCGCTCGCGGTCCGCAAAGGCGAGCTTGGTGGCCTCCAGGTAGGTGTGCAAGTACTCGGCGGTGTTGTGGCCAAGGGCCTGCAGGTCGAAGCCCTCGAGGAGCTTCAGTTGCTGCAGGAAGACCGGCCCCTGACTCCACGGACCGCACTTCAGGACCTCGACTCCGTGATACTCGACGCGCACCGGATCCTCGACCGACGTGCCCTGCGCACCGAAGTCGGCAAAGTCCTCGACGGTGAGCAGACCGGCGTGGGCGCGGCCTGAATCGTCTACGAACGCGTTGTCGGACGAGAATCTGACGGCCTGCTCGGCCACCGGGCCGCTGTAGAAGTAGTCGATCGCAGCCGCGATGCCGGCTTCGCGGCCATTCGAGGCAGCGCGCAGGCTGGCGTCGATCGCACCCTTGAGCGTGCGCGCCCAGTCAGGATTGCGGATCAGCGTGCCCTCGGCCGGCGGCTCGCCGTTGGTCAGGTAGATCGCGGCCGAGGTCGGCCATTCGGCGAGGTAGCGCTCGCGCACCTTGTGGACCGCGTTGCGCAGCGCGGCGTACACGGGAAAGCCGCCTTCGGCCATATCGACGGCTGGACCCAGCACGTCGGCCAGCGAGCAGGTGCCGAACTGCTGCAGCGCGGTACACCACGAGGCAAACTGGGCGGGCACCGTTGCCGGCAGGAAGCCGTCGGACGGGATCAGGCGCACGTCGTGACGGCGAAACCAGTCGATGGTCGCCGCGCGTGGCGCCCAGCCCTGGCCGTTGATGGCCACGCTCTTGTGCTGCTCGGCCATGTGGATGAGGATCGGGACTTCGCCGCCGATACCCACGCTCTGCGGTTTGAGCAGGGCAATCGCGAAGCCGGCCGCCACGCCGGCGTCGACGGCGTTACCGCCCTTTTCGAGGATGCTCAGGCCGATGGCCGCCGCGAGGTAGTGGCCCGCGGCGATCATGCCGAGGGTGCCCTGCAGGACGGGGCGGGTTGCGAAGGGGACCGGGCGCGTTTCGCCGATCGCCACGCCGTGGGCGTCGGTATCCGGAGCAAAGGGCCGAGTCATCGATGCTGACGATATCAAGGCGGACGCGATCTGGTTATCCGCCACCGCGTCCTGAGCTTATGTCAAGCTCTACGTCCGAGCCGCGCGGCAGCACGGTGCCCGCAGGCGGCGTCGTGCCCAGCGCGACGCCCGCCGGCGTCCGCGGGTCGCTTCGATTCCTCAGCGTCACTTGAAAGCTGTTGTTTGCCAGCATCTGCGCCGCCTGGTCCCGCGGCAGGTTGCTCACGTCAGGAATCGCCGTCGAGCCCGTGCCGACCTGCAGGGCCACGGTGCCACCCGGCTGCAGCGCCGTTCCCGCCGAAGGTGACTGGTCGACGACCAGGTTCTTGTCCACGTTGGCATTCACGCCGCGCACCGTCACGGTCAGGCCCGCCGAGGCGAGTCCGGCTTGCGCCTGTGCCAGCGTTCTGCCCCGCAGCTCGGGCACGAAAATGAGCTGTGGCGTCGGCGACGGCGGCACGGGCGTTGGCCGCGGCGTCGGGCTCGGCGGCGCCGGCGTTGGCGTGGCCGGCACGGGCGTCGCCGTCGGCGGCACGGGTGTGTCCGACGGCTGCGGCGAGGGCGTCGGCGGCGCCTGTGTGCTGGTCGGCACGACCACGGGCTTCGGCGGCGCGGTCGGCTGCGGCGTGGGCGCGCTCGTCGGTGCGGACGTCGGCTCACCCGGTACCAGACCCGAGCGACTCAACGTCGCCAGACCGTAGAACCCGGCGCCCAGCGCCAGCAGCACCGCCGCCAACGCCACCAGGAGCCACAGCATTCCGTTGCTAGCGCCGCGCCTGGGCGCGGGACGCGCCGTGCGGCGCACCACGGGCTGCACGGCGCCTGCGACTGTTGAGGTCGACTCCACCCGCCGCGTCGAAGCCGACGGCGGCTGCGGGACAGCTTGCGTTGTGATGCGACGCGTGACGTCCGACGCGCTCGCCGTTGGCGCGAGTCGCGCGGTTCCGTTTCCCCCGCCGCGCAAGGCTTCGGCAAAGTCGGCCGCGCTCGCGAAACGCTGTTCGGGTGACTTGGCCAGGGCCTGCAGAATACTGCCCTCGAGATCGGGCGCCAGGCGTGGATTCAGGCTGCGCGGCGGCGTCGGCGTTTGCTCCGTGTGTGCCAGGGCGATGGCCAGATCGGTGTCGCCCGCGAACGGCACGCGGCCGGTAGCCATCTCGTACAGCACGACGCCCAGGCTGTAGATGTCGGACTGAGGCACCGCCTGTCGGCCGCGTACCTGCTCGGGCGCGATGTACTGCACCGAGCCCATGACCGTACCCGTCCGCGTCAGGCCGCTGGACGCCAGAGCCTGGGCGATGCCGAAATCGGTCAGTCGGGGTCGGCCATCTTCGCCGAGCAGCACGTTCTGAGGTTTGACGTCGCGATGGATCAGGCCGCGGCGGTGGGCATAGTCGAGGGCGGTGGCCACGATCGCGCCGATCGTTCGAATCTCGGCGTCGGGCAGCGGCGCCGCCTGGCGAATGCGGTCCTTGAGATTGCCGCCGTCCACCAGCTCCATGACGATGTACGGCGTCCGCGTTTCCGCATCTTCGCCGACGTCATAGATCGGCACGATGTTGGGGTGGCTCAGCCGCGCCGCGGCGCGCGCTTCACGGCGAAACCGCTCGAGAAACTCGGGCTCGTCGGCGAACTGCGCATGCAGGAGCTTGACCGCCACGCGCCGATCGAGCAGCGCGTCCTCCGCCTCCCAGACCGCCGCCATCCCACCTCGAGCGATCTCGCGAACGAGTCGGTAGCGGCCGCCCAGCACCCGGTCGATGCCTGATGAGCTCACGTCCGGCCGACCCCTTCCTCCTCGGGTTCCGCGGCCAGGTCGCCGTGGCGCCGCCGAATCTCGCGCAGCGCGTGCGCCTGGGCCAGGCTGACGAAAGACTGGCCGGCGAGGACGTAGATCGGCAAAAACACGACAGAGACAAACGTCACGATCAACAGCAACACCAGGAGAACGAACGTGAAGACCGCGTGTCCAAGGGCCACGAACACGGCCCGCCGATACAGGTCAAGCACGCGCGGCCTGGCGACATGCACCGCGAGCGGCACGACGTAGATGTGGAGGCTCAGCCAGACGATGGTGCCGTAGATCCACAGGAGCGCAACGGGCAACGCCCAGGTCGCCTCGAGGTTGAGATAAAAGACCACATTCCACAGCAGCGCGATCAGGACCACGACGCTGACGAGCGTGCAGCGCCAGGCGATGCCCCAGCGGGCGCGCAGCGTCTCGGTCAGCAGTCGCAGGCGTGCAACATCCGCGCCGGCGGCCGCCTGCGCGACGCCCGCAAGCGCCAGATTGCCGGGGGTTGGCAAGAAGACCATGAACGTTGCCAATATGGCCAGCACCAGCGTCTCCGGGGCTTCGCCCGTGGCCGCGTCGACGATCACGAGCAGCACCACGTACACCGGGACATTCAGGACGAGGGCTGCGACGTTGCCCCCGATCATGACCAGCGTGTCGTCGTACATTCCGACGAGAGCCGCCCAGAGGGTGCGGAAGCCGGTCATCGCCGCCATTATCGCGTGCGCCGCCGGCGACACCGCGTGACTCGACTCCTCATCGTCGAGCTTCTTAGACTGGCGGGCGGTGGCAGCCCCGTTGCTCGTTCTGATGGTCGGTCCGCCGGGTACGGGCAAGAGCCGTCTGGCGCGACGGCTGGGTATGGCGCTCGACGCCCAGGTCGTCGAGTCCGATCGGGTGCGCAAGCAGCTCTTCCGTGAGCCACGCTATACGGGTGGGGAACACGCGGCGGTGTACGGCTGGTGCCACACGGTGCTGCGATCGGCGCTGGTGGTGGGCAGATCGGTGATCTTCGACGCGACGAACCTCGAGGAGCGCGTGCGGCGGCGCGTCTACGACATTGCCGAGGATTGCTCGGCGCGGCTGGCGATTATCTGGGTGACGTGTCCGCCGTCGGTGGTGCAGGAGCGCATGCTCAGGCGACAGCAGCGGCTGGACGAGGACGACGTCTCGGACGCGGACTGGTTCGTGTACCTGGAGATGCGCCGCAAAGCCGAGCCGATCCGCCGGCCGCACGTGGTGATCAACACCGCCGCGGGCTACGAAACCCTCCTGCAGCAGCTAGTGGCCGGCCTGCGCTAGCAGGTTCTCGGTGCCAAGCCAGCACCTGGGCATCTGGAAAGACGGCATCCGCGCTGTCAACACGTGTTCCCCGGTGGGGACCCCTCTGGGGAACTACATCTCAACCTGCCCGACTCAGCACAGACTTGCTCAGTGGCCGAGGGGCAGGTTGAGGCCCATGACGCCCATCAGCAGGAACAACGCGGCCAGTAACACGAAGCCCACCAGGCCAGCCAGCACACTCGCCAGGAAGAAGCCGCAGCCGAACTTGAAGCCGTCGCCGATGCTCACGGCCAGCGGTACGTAGACGACGTCGCGCTGACCAGGCGCCAGCGGCTCGGCGACCGCGACGGCATGCGGCGCCGGCTCCACACTGCGCTCGGGGATGTCAAACGCAGGCGGCGGCGGTGGCTCGACCGGCGGCGCCGTGACCGTGGTCACGTCGGTGGGCACGGGCGAAGTGTCAGGCTCCAGCGGAACATGGTCCGGTGGAGGCGAGGGAACCAACGGGGATGGCGGTGGCTGGTGGTTCGGCAGCTCGATCGGAGCGGTCTTGCCCTGCTCGTCAGCCTCGGGGGTAGTCAAAAGCGCAGCTATTGTAGCTGGCTATGCGCGTGATAGCTGGAGCGCACCAGTGGACCGCTCTCGACGTGCCGAAAACCCAGGCTTTTTGCCCGCAGCTTGAGGTCCGCAAATTCGTCGGGCGGGACGAAACGCTCCACCGGCAGGTGACGCAAGCTGGGGCGCAAGTACTGGCCGAGCGTGACGACGTCGACCGCGTGCGCGCGCAGGTCGTCGAGGACGGCCAGGATCTCGTCGCGCGTCTCCCCTAGCCCCAGCATCAGTCCGGACTTCGTCGGCGTGCGCGGCGACAGGTCTCGGGCGCGCCGCAGCAGCTCGAGCGATTGCGTGTACACCGCTTTGGGTCGCACGCGTGAATACAGCCGCGGCACGGTCTCGAGGTTGTGATTGAGGATGTCCGGACCGGCGCCCATGACCGTGGCCAGGGCGTTCCAGTTGCCCTGGAAGTCCGGGATCAACACCTCGACGCCCAGGCCCGGGTCGCGACGCTTTAGCGCTCGGATCGTCATGGCAAAGATCTCGGCGCCGCCGTCGTCCAGGTCGTCGCGCGTGACCGAGGTGATAACCACATGGCGCAATTGCAGCTGCGCGACGGCTTCGGCCAGGCGCTGAGGCTCGGTCCAGTCGACGGCGCCGGGGCGGCCGGTGGTGACGTCGCAGAAGCCGCAGTTGCGGGTGCAGGTGTCGCCGAGGAGCAGGAACGACGCCGTGCGGAACTCACCCCAGCACTCCCCGATGTTGGGGCAGGCCGCCTCCTCACAGATCGTGTTCAGGCCGAGGTCGCGGACCAGGTGTTTGAGCCCCTTGAAGTGGGGCCCGTGGCTCAGCGGGACCTTGATCCATGCCGGCTTGGCGCCGATTGTCGGCGGCGCGGTGTCCGTGAGGGGCTGGGTGCGCGGAATGAAGGTCGTGGCCACGGCTAGTACAGCGGGTATTCCACGGTTTCGAGCTCGGTTTTGAGCGTCTTGAGGAACATCAGGGCGCCGCTGCCGTCCAGGATGCGGTGATCGAAGCTCAGGCAGCTGTACATCATGCTACGCACGGCGATCGCATCGTCGGCCGTCACCACCGGGCGTTTGACGATGGCCTCCATCGTAACGATGCCGGCCTGGCCGACGGGCACGATCGGCTGGCTCATGATCGAGCCGAGCGAGCCGGGGTTGTTGACCGTGAAGGTGCCACCCTGCAGATCGTCCATGGACAGCTTGCCCGAACGCGCCTTGAGGATCAGCGCACGCAGGGCGCGTGCGACGCCGGCGACGCTGAGCTGGTCGGCGCCGCGCAGGACGGGCACGATCAGACCGGTTGGGACGGAGACGGCGATGCCGAGGTTGTAATCGCCGTGCAGGGTGACGTGGTCGCCGGCCCACGACGCATTCAACTCGGGGACGGCGCGCAGGCCGGCGAGGACGGCTTTGACGAAGAACGGCAGGTACGTGAGCTCGTAGCCCTCGCGCGCCTGCCAGTGGGACTTGAGGGCGTCGCGCTGGCGGCTGAGGCGGGTCATGTCGATTTCGACGAGGGACCAGGCGTCGGGGATGTCGGCGCGGGCGCGGGCCATGTGCTCGGCGATGGCGCGGCGCATGGGGGAAAGGGGCAGGGCCTGGT
>JAFAWJ010000169.1 GCA_019242065.1 Chloroflexota bacterium | reverse complement strand
CCGTTCGAGCAAGCCAAATTCCCGTTCAAGCTGCTCCAGTACCTGGCGCTGAGCGTGCCGTCGGTGAGCGCTCGGGTCGGCACCGCCGCGTCGCTCATCCGCGACGGCGACAACGGCCTCCTCGCCGGTTCGCCCTCAGAATGGCGCCAACAGCTTGAGGCACTCGTGGTCGACCACGCGCTTCGGCAGCGCCTGGCTGCCGCCGGCCAGGCGACCGTCGCCGCCGGCTATTCGATCCAACGCGTCGGGCCGCTACTGGTAGACGGCCTGATTCGCGCCGCGGGCTGAGGCAACGTCGCTGGCCACCGCGTCGATCGCGCGTCGGCGGGCGCGGTGGAACGTGCCCTCGCTCACCGCGTAGCGTTGCATGATCTGCTTGTTCGGCCGGCCGTTGACGTACGCCTCCTTCAACACCAGGTAGTGCAGCCAGCCGCCGGCCGCGCCCGAGCCCGGCGCGGGCCGGGCGCCAGACGGCCGCAGACGCTCGATGGCGAGCTCCAGGAGGTTGCGCAGCGCACTGGCGCGCTCCAGCGGTGTAGCGCTCGAGCCCGACAGCGACGGCAGCTCTTGCAGCAGCGGATGCTGCGCGAGGGTCGGCAGGTCGTTCAGATGCCGCAACGCACCTTCGACGAGGACGCGCCAGTCCGTCTCGGGAGCGCGCTCGCGCAAGAGCTGGTCGACGGTCTCACGCATGTCGGCGAGCGCGCTGACTTCGTCCGGCTGGCGTGCAACCCGATTGCCCAGGTCGCGTAATTCACCCCGCAGCCTGCCCAGCAACGGCGCGTACACCAGGCGATCGAGGACGTGACCGCGCGTGTCGACCACGACGTGGGTGGTCATCACCAGCAGCAGCAGCGGCAGTCCGCGTTCGATCCAGCCGTAGTCGGGCGCCAGCACCAGGAGTACGGCCCCGTAGACGGCCACGATCGCCAGCATCGCCAGTGCGTACGCCACGAAGTCACCCATGACCCGTTCGCCCGACAGCAGCGCGCCGTAGCGGGCCATGTTCCAACCCAGCGCCAGCATGCCGACGACCAGCAGCAGTTGGCCCGGCAGACCGACGAGGAAGTAGATTCCGCTGGCAATCACGATCCAGGCACCTCCCAGCAGGAACAGCGTCGACGACGCCGTCAGCCAGGCAAATCGCGAGCGCAGTGGCGTGCCGACCGGGCTCGTACGCCACAGGATCACCAGGCTCGCCGCGGCCCACACCAGGCACACCAGCGCGAAGATCTGATAGGCGACGAACCAGTCCCCACTCGGGATGTGCCGCACGCCGCGGCCGCCGACGACACCCACCTCGAACGGCGCGATCCAGTTCTGGACGAGATCGGTCAGCGAGCCGACGAGGCCGAGCAGCACGCCCAGCGCCAGCATGACGACCGTCAGCGGCAGGAACCAGCGACGGACGTGGCCTGACCAGGGCTCGGGACCTTCATCGGCCGCCAGCGCCAGCGTCACCGCCAGCCAGGTCGGCAAGCCCAGGGCCGGCGCCCACCACGCCCGCCGCAGCCAGAGCGCCCACGTGCCAAGATCGGTGCTCAGCGCGCCGAGGCCTTCGCTGAGCAGGTAGATCGCCAGGCACAGCATGGCCGCGGCAGCCAGCAACGGCGCCCAGCGGACGGGCCCTCGCGAGGCGACGTACAGCGCCAGCGCCCAGACCAGCACCGCGCCGCTGGACAGCAGCACACCCTGGAGAGTGCCGTCGTTGAGCCAGGCCATACGTGCGCGCGCGGAAGTCTACCGTTCCGGACGGCACAGTCATGTCACGGCGACCGGACCGTGAATCTTGACGGAACTGTGATTGCCGGAACGTCGGCGGCGTCAGGCCAGGACGCGCGTCTCGAGTGCCTCGGGCAACCAGACGTTGACCACGTTGGGAGCCTCGCGCGGCTGCAAGCCTGAATGCGTGTCCACCACCAGTCGAGCGCCGGCGATCACCCGGCCGTAGTCGATGCGCGTATGTGGCGTGAGAAGCACCACCGCGTCGACCGACGTCACCACGTCTTGATCCAGGTCGACCGAGGTGACCACTTCACCGTCGTTGACGCGCACACTCGGCATGAATGGATCGTGATAGCTGACGCGGGCGCCGCGCGCGAAAGCCGCTTCAAAGACGCGCAATGCGGCGGACTCACGCACGTCGGCAATGTCGGGTTTGTACGTGATGCCAATGAGCAACACACGCGCGTTGATCAACGATTTGCCGAGGCGTTGTTGGAGGGCACGTTCGAGCCTGTTGACGATGAGCTGAGGCATCGTGTCGTTGATGCGATTTGCCGCGGGAATCAGCTCGCTGATCAGGCCGTGTTCGCGGGCGGCTGCCTGCAAATACTGCGGCACAACCGGGATGCAATGCCCGCCCACACCTGGACTTGGATAGTGCGGCATGAAGGCAAACGGCTTGGTTCGCGCCGCCTCGATCACTTCCCACACGTTGACGCCAAGTCGATCGCACAGCAGCGCCATTTCGTTGACGAAGCTGATGTTGATAAATCGGAACGTGTTTTCGACCAGTTTGGCGAGCTCGGCGACGTCCGGCGAGCTCACGGGCACGACCTCGTCGATGCACGCGCGATACAGCTCGCAGCCCGCCCGGGTGGCTTCCGGTGTCGTGCCACCCACGAGTTTGGGGGTGTTCTTGACGTTGAAGCGCGCATTGCCCGGGTCGATGCGTTCTGGGGCAAACACCACGAAAAAGTCTTCGCCATCACGCAGGTTGCTGACCAACTCGAGCAACGGAACCAGCGTGTTGGTGGTCGTGCCAGGACCGCACGTGCTCTGCAAGACCACCAGCATGCCGGCGTGGAGATGCTCGGCAATCGCGGCGCCAGCGGTTTCGACAAAACGCAGGTCCGGATCGCCGTTCCTCGTTAGCGGCGTGGGTACACAGATGACCGCAACGTCGGCGCTGTCCAGCACGCTCGCATCACTGCTGGCGTCAAGTCGACCGTCCCTGCGCAGCAGGGCAATCTCGCTATCGTCGACGTTCGAGACCGGACTGCGACCCTGGCACACCGCCTCGACGCGCGAGGTATCGACGTCTAACCCGACGCACGTATAACCGGCTCGCGCGAACTCGACGGCCATCGGCAGGCCGGCATAGCCGAGTCCAACGACGGTAATACGCGCCGACCGTGTCCGCAGCTTGTGTTCGAGGTCCGTGTCGGTCACCGAATGATGCGCTCCTTGGTTCCAGTAACAGGTAGCGGGCACCGTCGGTTAAGCGAAGCAAAGAGCACGCACCCGTGCTGTACACCCACGGCGGGATCCGCGCCAGCGTCCCCTGCCCAGGGAGACCGTTCCGATTCTGGCAAGGCGTGTTGGATACCGTCAAGACGAGCGACAACCTTGACTGTTACTGCTTGCCGCCAACCATGCCCGCGTTCGACACGCCTGAATCATTGCGTAATGTGGCGCATGCCAATCGCGGTTGACCCCCGTGACTTTGCCAGCCTAGTATCGATCCAAGAGCGACCATCTCGGTGCCGTTGCTGACCTCAGGCGACCCCGTTCGACTCGTTAGCTGTTTCGGAATCGCTCTTGCTATTTCCGCGATCTTGACGCCGATCGTTGCCCACTGGGCACGTGTGCACGGCATGGTCGTCATGCCGCGGCAGGACCGCTGGCATCGCAAGCCGACGCCACAGCTCGGCGGCGTGGCTATCTTTACCGCCAGTACGACGGTCATCCTGTGGTTTGGTCCGCATGACCTGCGACTGGTCGGCCTGCTGGCGGGCGGAACGCTGTTGTTCGTCACCGGGCTCGTCGACGACTTTCGCCGACTGCGGCCGCACACCAAGCTGATCGCCCAGATCGCCGCGGCGTGTCTGCTGGTCTCGTGCGGCGTGCAGATCGGCTCACCCTGGCTGGCGGCGTTTGCCATCCCACTGTCGATCCTGTGGGTGGTCGGCATCACCAATGCCTTCAACCTGCTGGACAACATGGACGGTCTGTCGGCGGGCACGGCGTGCATCGCGGCGGCATTTCTGTGCGCCTTCAGCATCTCGGTCGGCGGCCTCGAAGTCGCCCTACCGTGCCTGGCTCT
>JAFAWJ010000023.1 GCA_019242065.1 Chloroflexota bacterium | reverse complement strand
TGAACGCCGACGTCCAGTTCGACGTCGTGACCCAGGCGGATTATCCCGCCAAGCTCGGCACGGTCATGGCTGGCGACATGCCCGACATGATGTACATCTACTCCGCGGGTGGCTCGTCCAGCACGCTGGGCGCCGCCAATGGTCTCCCCCAGTTCCTGCAATCCAAAGCGGCGGATCTGACGCCATATCTGGGCGGTGACGCGGCCAAAGACTACCCCAATCTCGCCGCCATTCCGACGCAGACCTGGAAAAACGCCGGCTGCACGTACCAGGGCCACCTGTACCTGGTGCCAATCCACCGCTACCTGCCAGGCCAGATGTTCGTCAAAAACGTCGAAGCCTGGGACGCCGCACTTGGCAAGGACTACATTCCCAAAAACGCCGACGACTTCAAGCGCGTCCTCCAGGCCCTCACGCGTCCCCAGGACGGCTTTTACGGCATCGCCGCCGCGCAGGATACGCAGATGCACCTGGCGACGTTCGCGTCTATCTTCGGCGCGCCGAATGGCTGGTCGATGGATTCCAGTGGCAAGCTGACCAAAGACGTCGAGACGCAGGAGTACAAGGCCGCGGTGGCGTATGACCGCGATCTGTTCGCCGCCGGTGTGTATCACCCGGATTCGCTGAATATGGCCAGCAACGTCATCGCGCGCACCCAATTCTATGCGCAGAAGTTCGCGATTCACCGCGACCCCATCAACGGCTGGCAGGACGCCTGGCGACACGCGATGGGCATCTTCACCGTCCGCCCCGTGCCGCTCTTTCCGGGGCAGGATGGTGGCAAGACGTCGCACTTCATTACCGGCGGTCACCTGTGGGCGACGGCCGTCAAGAAGGGCACGCCTGAACGCACGAAGGAGTTGCTGCGGATCATGAACTGGCTCGCGACGCCATTCGGCAGTCTCGAAGACCAGCTCCTGACATTTGGATTGAAAGACGTGGACTACACGCTGGACGCCAGTGGCAATCCGACGCTCACCACACAGGGCAACAACGATGCGAACTACGTGCCATGGAAGTACGTCACCCAGCATCCGTTCGTCTTCTTCTCACCCGACCTGCCGGACTACGCCAGCGTGATGCAGCAGACCGAACAACTCTTGATGCCGTCAGCTGTGTCGGACCCGACCTTTGGCCAGGTGTCCGCCACCAGCTTCAGCAAAGGCTTCACGCTGAGTGACACGCTGAATGCTGGATTGGTGGACATCGTGGTCGGTCGCCGCCAGATGAGCGACTACGATCAACTGGTGGCGGACTGGCAGGCCGGCGGCGGAGAGCAAATCCGCCAGGAATATCAGCAGTCCATCGCCGGCTCCGCCTGATTTCAGTTCAGCAAGCTCTCCCAGTTGCGGGGGACCTTACCGGCCGGACCGGGCGTCGGCTGCTGGGTCGGATGGTGCAGGGGCGGCGCCAGCCGAGGGCCCTCGAACGCTTGCTCGGTCTGAAAGTCCCAGAACCAGTCCTCGCCAGGCTCGAAGCTGCGCATCACCGTGTGCCCGCTCGACCGGGCATGCTTGGTGGCGTGCTGACTGGGCGATGAGTCACAGCAGCCGATATGCCCACAGCGTGCGCAGCGGCGCAGATGAAACCACCAGCCGTCCGTCGCCAGGCACTCCACACACCCGGTCCCGCTCGGCGGCACGCCTGGATCAATGCGATCGTCGTCGGTCATACTCCCAGACTACGCGGCCCACTCAGGTCAGGGTGAGGAAGCCGTGCGACACTAACTGACGGACGGCCGGCAACACCTGGGCGGAGACCGCGTCCGGCGTGCCGCCCAGCGCCCTGGCCAGTTGCTCGATGACCTGGCCGATCGTACGCGAACCGTCGACCGTCGCCAGCAGGCCCGCCAGTGGCGGATCAATCTCCGCGCGCGGCTTGAGGCCAGTCTCGCGCACGAGCGAGGCGTCGACGGTCCGAAAGGCGCCACCGTTCCAGCGCATGACTTGCTCCAGGCGCTGGTCGCCGGGCACGGTCACGCCGCGCTCCATCAGCGCCGCGTCCGAGACGTCCTCCAGGACATCGTCGGTTTCCAACAAGCGCACCAGCTCACCAGCCGCATCGCCGTCGAGCGAGGATTCCGGTAGCTCGTCACAGCGGATCCGCGGGCGCTCGACGTCGCGCCGCCGCAGCCAAACGGCGCCCCATGCCAGCGCGCCGACACCCAGGTGCTCGAAGTAGCGCGTCCAGCGATCGACGGCGGCCAGGTACTTCGGCATCTGATTGGCGAGTGCCAGCCGCTGGTTCCACATGATCGCGTAGGCCAGGGGGTCGTAGCTGCCTTTGCGCAAGAACCAGGCGTCGCAGGCCTCGGGCGCTTCGGCCACCCAGCCACGCAGCGGATCGACCCAGTCGTCCTCCGCGGCGGTCGAGTGGGGATGGATCCAGCTCACCAGCAGGTGCGCGAGGCCACCGGCGCGCAGAAAACCTGGCGTCAGACGCACCAGCTCGTGCGAAATGTCGTCGGCGTGGAGTCCGCTATCTCGATATGTGAAGGCACGATCCGGCGAGATGACAAAGGGCGGATTGCTGACGATCTGATCGAACATTTCGCCTTCGACGGCAGCGAACCGATCGCCCGTCCGCACCTCGATATTGGTCGCGCCGTTCAGCACGGCGTTGAACCGAGCGAAGGCCACGGCGCGCGGATTGACGTCGGTTGCCACCACCTGTTGCGCGTGGTGCGCGGCCAGAATCGCCTGGTAGCCGCAGCCGGTGCCCAGATCCAGGACACGCTCGACCGGTCGGCGCACCGTCAGGCACGCCAGCAGTCGCGACGATTCGGTGACACCCATGACGAAATCGGCGGGCAGCTCGGACGGATCGGCAGCGTCGAGATCGCTCGCAAAGACAAAGCTCGCGTTCGAACCTTCGGCCGGTACCAGACGCATCGCCCCGTGCACGCGCGAGCGACCCAGCGTGACGATGCCCAGCCCGACGGCCTCCTCGAGACCAAGCGGCGCCAGGGCGCGGGCGGCCTGCTCCGGCGTCACCGTGCCGTCTACCAGAAACAGGCGAATCAACGTGCCGAGCGGACCGTCGCCGAGCCGCCGGTTCGCCAGCGGCACCTGGTGCGGCAACACGAGCAGCGTGTCGTCGGCGCCGAGTACGTCGCGGACCGTGGCAAAGGTGTAGCCCGCGCCGTCCAGTGCTCGCCGCAGCGCCACGATCGACTCTGGTTTGCGAAGGGACGGTGTCGTGCGGTGCCGCGACTCAGCAGGCATCGCCCAGCAGTCTACGGGCACCTTGGGTCTGGTAGCGTGCGCGGATCGATGCTGCGACGCATGCGCCGAGACCGGCCACATCCCGAGCCGCACGACAACCCGGCGCATACCGTTTCGCTCGACCCTGAAGTCGAGCACGCCGCCACGGGCGAGCTCGAGCGTCTGGTCTTCCTCAGCGACGGCGTCTTCGCCATCGCGATGACCCTGCTTGCGGTCGAGCTGGCCTTGCCACAAGTCACCGGTCGGCCGGGCGATCTGGGCCAACGTTTACTGGCGCTTGGCCCGAAGTACTTCAGCTACGCGCTGTCGTTCGTGGTGATCGCATCGTACTGGCGATCGCACCAGCGCATTTTCCGCGACGTGATTCGCATCGACGGCCGCTTCATGTGGTTGAACCTGTTGATGCTGTTGTGCATCGCGTTCCTGCCATTTCCGACCAGCGTGCTGGGCACCTATTCAGACGAGGTGGCAGCAGTCACGCTGTACGCCGGCACGCTCGCCGCGACGGGGATGGTGGTACTGGCAATGTGGCTGTACGCCAGCGTCGGTCGGCGATTGATCGGCAATCGCCTGAGCTCACGCGAGATCCAGCAATCCACGGTACGCGCCATGGTTCCGCCCACGGTATTCGCGCTGTCGATCGGCATCGCCCAGTTCAACACGAGCGCCGCTATGTACGCGTGGCTGTCGATCATCGTAGTCATGCAGATCGCCTCGCTCGTAGGACGCGGCGCGCAACAGTGATCCTGATTCGACGTCAGAGGCTTGGTACAAGAAAGACATGGCCACGCCCACCTACCTTCGGCTGCTCGTCGCGACGGCGCTCTTGCTGGGCGCCTGCACGAGCGCATCCAGCGCTCCGACGCCCACGGTCGTCCAACCCACCGCGACGACCGTCGCCGCCGCGCCGGCCGCTGGTGTGAGCCCGACCGCGAGTGGGCTGACCCACGTGCAGGTCGCGCTGGGCTTCGTGCCGAGCGTCCAGTCCGCGCCGTTCTACGTCGCCCAGGACAAGGGCTACTACGCCGCCGAGGGGCTCGACGTCGAGTTCAAGTATGGGACGATCCAGGACGTGCTCTCGCTCGTCAGCCAGGGCGACATCGCCTTCGCCTCGGCCAGTGGCGACTCGCTCATGCCCCAGCGCCAGCAAGGCGTCGCGGTCACCTACATCATGACCTTCTGGAACAAGGATCCGATTGGTGCGCTGGCCATCGCCGGCAACAACACGCCACCGCTGACCACGCCAGCGGACTTGAAGGGCAAAAACGTTGGCGTCTCGGCACCCAACAGCAGCACGGACTTCGGGCTCAAGGCGCTGTTGAAGTCCGCCAACCTGACCGAGGACGACATCCACCTGGTTTCCATCGGGACCACCGAGGTCGAGGCGCTGATGCAAAAGCGCATCGACACGGCGATGACCTTTCTGCCGAACGAGGCGGCCCAGATGAAGAGCCTGGGTTTACCCACTGAGACCATCGCGGTGGCCGACTACATGGACTATGTCCCTCCGGGGTTTGTCAGCGGCGACACGACCATCCAGGAGCATCCCGAGGTCGTCCAGAAGTTTGTGAACGCCACGCTGCGCGGCTTGCGCGACACGCTGGCGGATCCGGATACCGCGTTTGAATCCAGCCTGCAGCGCATGCCCGAGCTGTCGCCGGATAATCAACCCCTGCAGCGTGACGTGCTGACCGCCACGCTGGAGTACTACCAGCCCGTGCAGGGGCAGACAGTCGGTGGGACACGTCCGCAATCGTGGCAGACGACCCAGGACTTTCTCCAATCGATCGGGGTCGTCCCTCAGACGATCGATCCGCGGCAGTACTACACCAACACGTTCGTGCAAAACGCGACACCCTGAGGTGGCAACTGTCTCGTGTCACGACCAACACGCTGGTCGAGTGGCTCCATCGTTACCTGTCCACGTATACCAACACGTTGGTCGAGTGGCTACATCCTGACCTGTCCATGTAGTCAAGGTTGAGTTTGAAAGTTACGACAGAGACGATTTCACCATGGACGAATCTGGTTCGTAGAGACCAGTCCCGTCTTTGGGTTCGATCGTTCGGCAGCGCCGTCGCCCACCTCAGTGGCTTGCCGCTGATTCCTTCGGCCATCGCCATCGCCGCGGCCCTCGCCCTCTGGCAAGCGGCCACCGACCGCGCGGTGCTGCCCGCCTACGTGCTGCCGCCACCCGCCAAAGTGCTCGGCGCCTGGCTGCAGCTGCTCCACACCGGCGCCCTGTGGCACCACGTCTCGGCCACGCTCTCCGAAGCGCTGGCCGGCTTCGCCATCGCTCTGCTGGTCGGCGGCGCGCTCGCCTACCCGCTGGCGCACTCCGAAACCCTTTCGCGCCTGGCGTCGCCCTTCATCGCCACCACCCAGGCCATGCCGATGATCGCCCTGGCACCAGTCCTGGTGATGTGGTTCGGCCTGGGTCTGACCTCGAAAGTCATCATCTGCGCGCTGATCGTCTTTTTCCCGATCCTGGTCAGCACGATGGTCGGCCTGCGCTCGATCGACCGCGAGTTGCTCGAAGCGGCGCGCAGCCTGGGCGCCAGCCCGCGCCAGACGCTGTGGTACGTCGAGCTGCCGCTGTCGCTGCGCCCGGTGCTGGGCGGCGTGCGCCTGGGCCTGACGCTGGCAATCACCGGCGCCGTCGTCGGCGAGTTCGTCGCCTCGGACGCCGGTCTCGGCTTCTTGATGGTCCTGTCGCGGACCAACTTCGACGCGCCGATGGTCTTCGCCGCCGCGCTGACACTGGCCGCGCTCTCCACGCTGATGTACAAGGCCGTCGGCTGGTTGGACCAGGCGCTCATCACCTGGTAAGTCCCTCCTCACGCGCGGCGCTCGGGCACAATCAACCCTCGTGACCGACTCGCCACTCCGCGATCTCCGCGGCCTGCCCAAGGCGCACCTGCACGTCCATCTCGAGGGCGCCATGCGAGCCACCACCCTGTCAGAGCTTGCCACCCGCCACGGGCTGCCAGCCGACCTCGAGGGTGACGGCAGCTTTGCCAGCTTCATCGCGCTGTACCGCGCCGCCTGCGAGGCGCTACGTTCTCCAGACGACCTGTCGCGGCTGGTCCACGAGGTCGTCGAGGACGCCGCGGCCGACGGCACGGTGTGGCTCGAGATCAGCGCCTGGGTGAGCGCCACGCACGCCGAGCGCCTCGGGCTGCGTGATCAGGTCGAGGTGCTGGATGTCCTGCTCGACGCGGGCCGCCGCGCACAACGCCGCTTCGGGATTGGCGTCGCGTTCATCGTCAGCGCGAATCGCACGCGGCCACCCGCCGAAGCGGTCGAACTGGCCAGACTGGCCGCCGAGCACGCCGGCGACGGCATCGTGGGCCTGGGTCTGGCGGACGACGAGACGCGCGGCGCCGCCGAGCTCTTTGCGGACGCCTTCGCGGTAGCGCGCGACGCAGGGCTTATCCGCGCGCCGCACGCCGGCGAGCACGGCGGACCGGACAGCGTCCGGCAGGCGGTCGACGTGCTCGGCGCACAGCGGGTCGAGCACGGCGTCCGCGCCGTCGAGGACCCGGAGCTGTTGCGTCGATTGGCCGACGAGGGCATCACCCTGGACGTGTGTCCGACGTCGAATGTGGTGCTGCGCGTCGTGCCCACGCTGGCCGATCACCCGCTGCCACGGCTGCTCGCCGCCGGGGTGCCAGTCAGCCTGAACGCGGACGACCCCCTGTTTTTCGGCTCCGGCGTCCTGGCCGAGTACGAGCTGGGCCGCAACAGTTTCGGACTGGACGACCCGACACTAGCGCACATCGCGCGCTGCTCGATCCGCGCCAGCGGGGCGCCCAAAGAGGTCAAAACCGCCGCGCTGGCGGGCATCGACCGCTGGCTCGACTAAGAGCGCTCGAGCAGCTCGACGCGCACGTTGTCGGGACACTGCACAAACGCGATTTTGACGCCCGGGCGGAGCGTCCGCGGTTCGAGGGTGAACGCCGCCCCGCGTGCTTTGAGCTCGGCCGCCGCCGCCTCGAGGTTGTCGACACGCAGGCCGAAATGATCCAAGCCCAGGTACGGATCGGCCGGCGCCTGAGCCATCTCGGCGTCCGACGGAACCTGCGCTATGAACACGGTCAGCCCGTTGATGTCCAGGTCGATCCGCGGCTGGCCGTCGGATTGCACCGACTCGAGGACCTTCGCGCCAAACATTCGCGCGTACCAGTCGGCGGTCCCGCGCGGATCTCGCGTGCGCAGGTGGATATGGTCGTAGCTGTAGGTGGGCATAGAGACTGATGGTAGATCGGTTGCGCGAAATCGAGACCTACCTCGATGCCGTACCGCGCAGCGCCGCGCGCGCCGAGGAGATCGGTCCTTTCACGCTGTTTGTCAACACGGGAGCGGGCTGGTCGTACTACGCGCGTCCGTCGCTGGTGGCCGCGGGGATCACTGAGACCGATGTACGCCGTGTTCGGCTGCGCCAGCGCGCGCTCGGGATCCCCGAGAGCTTCGAGTGGATCGCAGACACGTCGCCCGGCCTGGCTGCCGCGACGGCCGCGGCCGGATTGACGGTGAGCTATTTCCCGCTCATGCTGTTACAGCAGCACCGGCACGTCGAGCCCGATGGCGTCGAGATCCGCGAGGCGACGCTCGCCGACGACCTGGCGCTGCTCGACGCGGTGGGCCACGTGGCGTTCACCCACGCCGGTACGGACGTGGGCGCGGCCGGTCTGGATACCGCGCGAGCGAATATCCAGCATGATGCGCCGGCCATCGCCTTTCAACAGGACCGAATGCGCACCGGCCGGACCATCACCGCGGTTGCGCTCGTCGACGATCAACCGGTGGGCGTCGGCAGCCACCAGCCGCTCGGCTCGGCAACCGAAGTCGTCGGGGTTGGCGTACTACCAGCGTATCGACGCCGCGGTATCGCGGCCGCGCTGACGAGTCACCTGGTCGCCGAAGCGCTGCGGCGCGGCATGCGGACCATCTTCCTGTCGGCGGGTGACGAGACTATCGCCCGCGTGTACACGCGCGTGGGTTTCGAACGTATCGCCACGGCGTGTACCGCCGAAGCTGCGCCTGGTTCCTAGACTATCCCCAGACAGCGTGCGCCACGTCCACCACGCGGCGCAGCTTGGCAATCTGTTCCTCGGCGCTCAGCCGGTTGCCCTGGCTGGCGGAATTGAAGCCACACTGCGGGCTGAGCGCCAGGCGTTGCAGTGGCACGTACTGCGACGCGCCGTTGATGCGCGCCTCGATACTGGCCGTGTCCTCCAGCTCACCATGCTTGGTCGTCAGCAGCCCGAGCACCACGTTGTTATCGCCGCGGACGTGGCGCAGTGGCGCGAAATCACCCGCCCGATCGGTGTCGTACTCCAGCAGCAGCGTGTCCAGGTTGGAAAAGCGTTCGAACGCATCGCGGGCGATCGGCTCGTAGCCACCGCTGGCCGACCAGATCCCACCCGGGCCGTTGCCGCGGCACACGTGCAGCGCGCGCGTGACTCCCTTGACACCCTCGAACAGTGAGTTGTCGATCTCGGCGTCGGCAATCAGCTCGGCCCGCAGGTCGTGCCCATCAGCTTCGAGCGCGGCGCGCACCTCCGTGTCGACGTAGAACTGACCATAGTTGGGTGCGTCGAGTTGAATATAGTCGCAACCCAGGTCGAGCAACGGCTGCACGACGTGCTCGCGAAGATAGTCGCGCACCGCGACGAGAAACTCGTCGACAGTGGGGTACGCCTCCCGCGAATAGTCCGGATGCCAGAACACGCGGTGATAGCTGGGCGCCGGAAACGCGTACTTGGTGCGCCGCGTGGCGTGTGCCTTCAGGAACGGATATTCGCTGGCCACCACGTCGCGCTGTCCATGGAGTGGTTCGGTAATGAACGCACGCGGCGCGCTCATCCGCCGCACCACCTGACCGCGGTCGTCGCGCCAGAACGTCATGAAGCTGGCGCGCGTCGACTCGTGATACGAAAATCCGCCCAGCGGCGAGGGCCGGGTCGTGTCCTGGACGATGTTGACGGTGCTCATCCACGACAACCGTCGGTGCTCGCCGTCGCTGATCACGTCGAGTCCGACGGACTGCTGCAGGTCAATGGCTTCGGTGACCGCACGATCCTCGACAGCACGCAGGTCGGCGTCGCTCAACGCTCCCGCACGGCGTGCTTCGCGGGCTTCGAGCAGGTACGCCGGCCGCAGCAGGCTGCCGACGGTCTCAGCGCGGGCGACGGGCGGCACGCCGTTCGCCTGGCTGGCCGCCATCAGTCCGACAGCCAGCGGGTCACTTGGGTGGCGCCGGGGCGCTCGCGTGCGGCGGGCGGCGTCTCGCCCGGGTAGCCCACGTACAACGCGCCCACGAATTCCCAGTCCTCGTCGGCGCCGACCGCCGACCGGATCGCCGCGTCGCGCACGATGCCGCCGGTACTCCAGCCGCTGGCCAGCCCTTCTTCCACCGCGGCCAACTGCACGTTCTGGAGGCTGCAGGCCACAGCCGCGTAGTTCTCACGCGTCTCGTGCTCGTCCCGACCCGGCGTGCTGTACGCCAGGATCAGCACCGGGACCTTCGCCACCTCCGACGCTCGCGACCGGGCCCGCTCGCGAGCACGGTCGTCGCGTGGCTCTGGCATTGCTTGAAACGCCAGCTCCTCGGCAATGTGCGTCAGCTCGTCGCGCTTGGATCCAGGTCGGTCGAGGACAAAGAATCGCCACGGTCGGGTCAAACGGTGATTGGGCGCCTGGGTGCCCGCATCCAGCAGCCGCTGCACGACCGCGCGATCCACCGGTCGAGCCGCGAAGGTGCGGATGGAGCGCCGCGCGTGAATCGCGTCCTGAACGGATCCCATGCTGGAACTGGATGCTAGCATTCCCGTCACGAATGGATGCGTCTGCGGCCGCGGTCTCTGATCGGCTGGCCGCCCTGGCGCCCACGCGCTCGAGCCTGGCGAATGCCGCGGACTCGGTGTACCAGACGCTGCGCGAGGCCATCGTCGGCGGCCAGCTCGAGCCAGGCGACTCGCTGATCGAGTGGCACGTCGCCCGCCAGTTCGGGACCAGCCGCACGCCGGTGCGCGAGGCGCTGCTGCGACTCGAGACGGAAGGTCTGGCCTTTCGCGTCCCGCGTCGGGGACTGGTCGTGCGCCAGATTTCCGAGCACGAGATTCATGAGGTGTACGCGGTGCGCACCGCGCTGGAGGCGCTCGCGGCGCGCGAGGCGGCCAACGAGGCCATGCCGTCGGATATCAGCCAGCTGCGGTGGGTCAACCAGCGGCTGGGCGAAGCCATCAAGCAGGCCGACTTTGCGAGCGTCCCGGCGCTGACCAACGAGTTTCATCAGGCGCTGGCGAACGCGGCGCACAACTCGATGTTGCTGCGGTTCATCGTGCAGGCGCAGGACTGGACGCGGCGCGTCGGGACGCCGACGGTGAGTCTGCCCGGTCGTCGCGCGGCGGCGGTGAGGGAGCATGCACGGATGATCGACGCGATCGCCGCGCGGGATGCCGACACCGCGGAGCGCCTGGCGCGCGAGCACATGGCCACCGGCCGCGAGTTCCAACTGGCCACCCTGCGCAAGCCCATCGCCGACTGAGCCTCGCCGTCGGCCGCACTGCGCGAGCATGCTTATCACCACGCGCTGGTGTCATGAGACACCGACAGTCAACAGACATCCGTACCTCCTGAGACGTCGACAACCAGCCAACTTCCTTCAAAAATATGTCGACAAGACCCAAGCGGCGAGCGGCTATGTACACATTGTGCGCGGTGATCTACCATAAGGACGGCGTACCTTTAGCTGGGGGAAGTGATGGGTATGGTGCCTGGTGGCGATCACATTCTCAGTCGGCGCACGGCCCTGCGATGGCTGGGCTCCGGGCTTTCTGTCGCGGTGCTCGCCGCGTGTGCGCCCCAGGCTCCCACGCCGCCTGCCGCCGCGCCAACGCAACCGCCACCGCAACAGCAACAGCAGCCGCAGCGCGGCGGCACGCTGCGCGCGGGCATGATCGGCGACGTCGGCGCCATCAACCCCCACACCATCGGCCCCCAGCCACTCCAGACCATCTTCGCCATCTGGGACCGCCTCGTCGCCTACGACACCGCCGGCAAGCCCCAGCCCATGCTCGCCGAGTCCTGGGATTTCTCTACCGATCAGAGCCAGCTCAAATTCAACCTGCGCCACGGCGTCCAGTTCCACACCGGCCGCGAGCTGACCAGCGACGACGTCAAGTGGAACCTGCTGCGCGTGCGCAACCCGGCCATCAACGCCACCCAGTTCAACAAGCAGAGCCTGTGGTTCACCAACATCGATACCTCCGATAAATACACGCTGGTCCTCACACTCGACCGCTCGCGCCCAAGCATCCTCGACTTCTTCGAGCTGTTCAACATCGGCGACCCGGACACGCTCGACAAGCAAACGGACTCGCCGCAATGGATCGGCACCGGTCCCTTCAAACTCGCCGACTACAAGCCAGGCGACCATCTCTACTTTGCCCGCAACACCAGCTACTGGCGCAGCGGCTTCCCCTTCCTCGACAACTACAACGTCAGCATCATGCGTGACGGTTCAGCCGCCACCGTGCAACTGGAGGCCGGCGCGCTCGACCTGGTGTTCGACCCGCCCGCGCAGGACGTGACGCGCTACACCACCGATGCCCAGTACGCCGTGTACGTCAACAAGCGCAGCGGCATCACTGGCATCATGAACCTGAACACCACGGTGCCGCCCACCAGCAACAAGCTCTTCCGCCAGGCGATTCACTACGCCATCAATCGCGACCGCTACGTGCAAACCGTGCTGCTCGGACGCGGCGAAGCGCGGTCGCTGCCCTGGACACCGGCGTCACCCGCCTACGATGCAGCCAAAGACCAGCACTACGCGTTCGACATCGACAAAGCGAAGTCACTGCTGGCTGCGTCGGGTGAACCGCTGTCGACGCCGATCGACTTCGTGTTTCTCAGTACCGAGCCACCCGTCGGTTCGGCCGGTCTGGCGCAAATTCTGCAGGGCGATCTCGCCTCGATCGGCGTGACGCTCAATCTGCGCAACATCGAGTTCGCCACCCTGGCCGACACGATGAGCAACCTCAAATACACGATGGCGTACGACGCGGTGTTCCGCTACGGCGAGTTCGAGCCGAGCACGGGCATGACCACCAGCGCGCAATACAACTACGAAAAGAACTTCGCGGGCTTCCAGGACGACGACTACACCCAGCTGATCACGTCGCTCCAGGTGGAGCCCGACGCGTCGAAGCGTACGCAGTTGTACGCTGCGTTGAACGACTTCCTGCTGGACCAGTGCTTTTCCATGCCACTGGCGACCAATCCCCCGATCATCGCGGCGACCACCAGGGTCCACAACGTGGACTGGAATGCCCACGACCAGCTGGATCACGCCCAGCTCTGGATGGGATAGCGTCGCCGACAATGCGTGTGTATACACTGTGTTCTTCTGAGGAGAGCTGAGCGATGGCCAGGAACGGTTTGCGCATCTTTGACACCGACACCCACGTCGGCCCCTCCATGGACGTCCTCGAGACCTACATGGACTCCGCCGAACGCGACCAGCTTACTCCGTTCGCCGAGTACCGCTCCGTTGCGCGGCGCACGGGCCAGGTGACCTACCGCATGGGTGCGCGCAAGTACGAGCGCCGCCTCGGTCGCGCCGATGCCGGCGTGGACGCGGAGAGCCGCAACGGCGGCGGGTATATGACCGGCTTCACCGGAGCCCACAAGGGACGCGACCCGTCGCCCACCGTCGACCACGACGTCCACAGCCGCATCGCCGACATGGACTTCGAGGGTGTCGACGTCAACCTGCTGCTGCCCTCCGGCTGGTTCGGCGCGTTTACCACCGTGCCCGACCTCTCGCTGGAGCTCGCCGCGTTTCGCGCCTACAACCGCTGGATGGCGGACTACTGTGGCGCCTACCCGGAGCGACTGGGCGGCGTGATCATTCTGTCCGGTCGCGACGTCGACGGCGGCCTTACGGAGCTCGAACGTTGCGCCAATGAATCCTGGCCGTGGGGCATCTTCGTGTACGCCCCGTACGGCAAGCCACTCGACCATCCGGACTTCGAGCCGTACTGGGCCGCGGCTCAGACGCACGACCTCTCGGTGGTGCTGCACACCTTCACCGTCATGCCGCCGTACGCGCCTGGCGGCCTGGACACCTGGGACAACCTGTGGCTCCAGCGCTCGGCGGCGCATCCGTGGTGCGGCATGCGCAATATGGCCTCGGTGATCGGCAGCGGGGCGATGGATCGTTACCCGAACCTGCGCGTCGGCTGTCTGGAGGCAGGCCACAGCTGGCTGCCATTCTGGGTCAAGCGCCTGGACGAGCACGCCGAGTCGATCGCCGCGGCCTTGCCTGCCTTGCAGCACATGCCGAGCGAGTACGTGCAGAGTGGACGCTATTTCCAGAGCATCGAGATGAGCGAGGGACCGGAGCTCACCGAGATGGTCGCCCAGCAGCTGGGCGATGGCATTTTGATGTACGCGTCGGACTATCCGCACGGCGAATCATGGTTCCCCAAATCCGTCGAGACGGTGATGGGCTGGAACCTGTCCGACGACCTGAAGCAAAAACTGTTCTGGGACAATCCGCTGCGTTTTTACCGCCGCTATGCCGGCGTAAAGTCGGCGCTGACCTCGGCGCGGGTGTAGCTCAGGTGCCCTATCAAGCGGCGACGCGGCGTCTGCGCGAGCTCCTCGAGCGGACGGACCGGGTGCTCACGGTCATGCACACGCCGAGCGCTGGCCTGGCGAAAGTGATGCAGGAAGCCGGCGCGGAGGTCGGCTTCGTCGGAACCGCGGGAGTGGTCGGCGCCTACACGGGCATGGAGGATGTCGGCGTGGCGAGCATTCCCGAGTGCGTCACGATCGGCGGCTGGATTGCCCGCGCGGTGGACTTCCCGGTCATCCTGGATGGCGACACCGGCCACGGTGGCATCATGGCCGTTCGGCGTCTGGTCGAAGATTCGATCCGCGCCGGGCTGGCTGGCGTCCGCATCGACGACCAGGACATCGAGGCCAAGCGCGGCACCACCAACGCCGGCATCAGCGTTGCGCCGCTCGAGGTGGTGCTGGCGCGCTACCGCGCGGCGGTGGATTGCGCGCGCGAGCTTGACCCGGATTTCGTCGTGATGGCCCAGTGTTACGTCGGCGAAGCGATCAACGGTGGCTTCGACGAGGCACTGCGGCGTATGCGGCTGTACCGCGAGGTGGCGCATGCCGACTGGGTCCAGTTCACCGCACCACGCTCGACCGACGAGATCCGCCAGGCGCGCGACGTTGTCGACGGACCATTTTCGGTGATGGAATCGCATTTGCCGGCGCCGCTGGATCATCGTGATCTACTTGATCTGCGCATCACGCTGCAGTGGGCGCCGGGTGTCACCCACCTGGCGGCGCAGACGGCAGTCTACGAGATGGTCAGCGGGTATATGCAGCAAGGCCCCGAGGCGGTGCGCGAGTTCCGCGCGCGGCATGCGGACAACCCGTACATCACCCGTCGCCTGCCTCGGCGCGGCAGCGCGGTCAAACAACAGCAAGAGCTGGAGGCCCGCTACTTCGGAGGGAGCTGAGCTTTTCCGCGAACGACCGGGTTGCGGAGTGTCCCCAGGCCGTCGACGTCGATTTCGACCACGTCGCCGGACTCCAGCGTGAACGGACTCTCGGGCACCAGCGCGGTGCCCGTCGAGAGGATGACTCCCTCCGGAAACGAATCTTCTCGAAAGAGGTAGCCCACCAAGTTGTCCAGGCGCCGCGCGAACTCGCGCATGCTGGTCTCGCCCTGCCAGTGAACGCGGCCGCCGCGCTCGATGCGCATCCGGATGGCCAGTCCGTACGGGTCAGCGATCTCCCAGACGGGGATGATCCACGGCCCGAGCGCGCAGCAGCCGGCATACACCTTTGCCTGCGGCAAATACAGGGGATTGTCGCCTTCGATACTGCGCGAGCTGACGTCGTTGCCGATGGTGTAGCCGACGATCTCGCCCTCGGCATTGACCACGATCGCCAGCTCAGGCTCCGGTACGTCCCAGGTCGAATCCGACCGCACCACGACCGGCGCGTCCGGTCCCGCGACGCGGCGGGCGTTGGCCTTGAAGAACAGCTCCGGCCGCTCGGCGCGGTACACGCGCGAGTAGATATCCGGCGTGGCGCTTTCCTCCACCCGAGCTTCCTCCGAGCGCTTGTAGGTGACACCGGCGGCCCAGACCTCCGTCTGGCCGTCGATCGGCGCCAGGAACCGTCCGGACTCACCAGTCGCCTCAGTCTGAGCCGACTCGACGACCTGTCGAAACTCACCGGCCGACAGGCGCAAAAGGTCACTCAGGCTACCGTTCAGCTGCGCACCATTCGGGTGCTGGTCCCCTGTCACCAACAGGTGAACCTCGCCATCGGCTGACGCGACTCGCGAAATCCGCAGCGGACTCATGTCAGCGACGCGCCACGATCCGAGCCGCTGGCAACGCGGCTATACAGCGACAGAATGCCTCGGTTACGGCGCGGTGCAGGCGGACTCCAGCCGCGCCGCCGCTCCTCGAGGACGCGCGTCACGTCGTCGACCGGCCGTCGCGCACGCGCCGTGCCGACAATCGCCAGCGACCGCTCCGGAATGTCGATCTCGATCAAGTCACCCTCCTCGACCAGCGCAATCGGCCCACCGTCCAGCGCCTCCGGCGTCACGTGCCCCACCGCCGGACCCTTGGCCGCGCCCGAAAAGCGGCCGTCAGTCACCACGGCCGTGGTGCTGCTCAGGGCTGGATCGGCGGCGATAATAGCCGTGGCGAAATACATCTCCGGCATGCCATTGGCGCGCGGACCCTCGTAGCGGATGACCACCACGTCGCCGGGCTCCACACGCCGCGCCAGCAGCGCCTGGACGGCACTGTCTTCGTCGTCGAACACACGCGCCGGACCCGTATGCCGGTGCATCTCATCCGGCACGGAGAAGTATTTGACCATCGCACCACGCGGCGCCAGGTTGCCGCGCATCACGGCGACGCCGCCCTCCGGTCCGAACGGATTCGAGCGCGGCCGCAAGACTTCGTCCTGCTCGACGTGCACGTTGCGCAGGTAGCCACGTGTCTCGGCGAAAAAGCCGCTCCGCTCGACGTCACTCAGGTTTTCGCCCACCGTCTTGCCGGTGACCGTCAGACACTCCAGGTGCAGCAGGTCGCGCAGCTCCAGCATGATCGCCGGCACGCCACCCGCGTACCACAGGTACTCGACCGGGTACATACCTGTCGTCTTGGCATTCGCCAGCACCGGTACCTGGCGGTGCACGCGGTCGAAGTCGTCGATGGTCAGGTCGATGCCGACTTCGCGGGCGATGGCGGGCAGGTGCAGCAGGGCGTTCGTCGAGCCACCCGTCGCGGCGTGCAGGATCAGCGCGTTTTCGAACGCCTCGCGGGTCAGGATGCGGTCGGGCGTGATGTCGTCGGCGATGAGCTCCAGGATCTGCTTACCGGCGGCCCGCGCATAACGCAGGTGGCGACTCAGGGGCACCGGGATCAGCGCCGATCCTGGAAGCGCCAGACCCAGCGCTTCGGACAGGATCTGACCGGTGCTGGCGCTGCCCATGAATTGGCAGGCACCGCACGTCGGACACGCGACCAGCTGCGCGCGCTCCAGCTCTGCGCGCGGGGTCTCGCCACGCTCGACTGAGGCCCCCAGAGCCCACATCTGGTCCGACGTGATGTAGTCCGGACCGTTGAGCTGGGTGCCGCCCGGCACGTGGATCGCCGGCAGGTTGCAGCGTGCGATCGCCATCAGGTGGGCGGGCACCGACTTGTCGTTGCCCGAGATCAGCACCATGCCGTCGTGGGGATGGCCGAGGGCATGGATCTCGACCATGGCGGTCATGATGTCGCGGGACACTAGCGAGTAGCTCATGCCCGCATGCGCCTGGGCGACGCCGTCGCAGATATCGCTGACGGCGAAGACACCGGGTTTGCCGCCGGCTTCGAAGACGCCGTTGCTGACCTCTTCGATCAGCGGGCGGAAGTGGAAGGTGCCCGGATGCCCGTGGCCGTAGGCGCTGTCGACGAGGACCTGCGGCTTGCCGAGGTCCTCCTCCGTCCAGTTCATGCCCAGGCGCAGCGCGTCGCCCTGGAAGTTCACCTGACGTAAACGCTGGCTGCGCAGCTGGCGGCGATCGCGTGGCAAGGCCCTGTCCGCCGGCCAGTCTACGCCAAGACTGCCCGCGGCTCCGCCGACTAGCCGACTCTACCGCCGCCTGACACGGGGCCACCGAAAACCGCCAACGCCTGCCGCTCCCGCCCGGCTGCCGAAACCGCCTGAGGCCATAGGCCGCAGTGCAGTCGACTGACACCATCCCGACACCACTGCTTTGCCCAGCGGGCGTATTCGGCCGGATAACATGTCGGCACTACAGTCACTTTCGGGGAGTTTGTCCAAATGCCTCAACTTGTTCGTTTGCGCGTGTGGCGGGCGCTGTTACCGCTGTCGCTTGTAGCTGTGCTCGTGGCGCCGATGACCGCTGGCGCGCAAACGGCGTCCGGCACTCCGATCAAGATCGGCTACATGGCCGACTCGAACGGGACGAGCGCTCCGATCGCGGCTGGCATGCACCTCGGCACCGATCTCGCCGTCCAGCAAATCAACGCCGCTGGCGGCATCAACGGCCAGCCGCTGCAGGTGGAATACGTCGACCCGCAAAGTGACCCCACCCAGTCGGTTCAGATGGCCACGCAGCTCGTCCAGTCCGACAACGTCGACATCGTCATGGGCGGCGTCCTGAGCTCCGAGTGCCTGGCCGTGCAGCAGCTCATGAGCAAGTTCCGCTCGACCGTCTACCTACCCACCTTCGGCTGTGCCAACGAGGAGTTTGCCTCGCAATCGTGCGACCGTTACTCGTTCCGTTTCGAGCCGGTCGGCAGTCAAGAGGTCGTCCCGCTGGTGCAGTACATCGTCAACACCTACGGCAAGAACTACGCGATGATGTACTCGGATTATGCCTACGGCGAGTCGCAGTTGGCCGCGTACAAGAAAGCCCTGCAGGCGCTGGGCGGTGACGTGACCGTGCCAATTGCCGTGCCGCAGAACGAACCGAATCTCGCACCGTACGTCACCAAGGTCCCCACCGATGGCTCCGTCGCGGGCGTGATCCTGCTTGGCCTGGGTGCGGGCGATCTCAACCGTGTGTCGCTGGCACTGGGCCAGTACGGCATCAACCAGAAGGTCCAGATCATCGGCAACTCGGGGAAGGACACCTACGGCGGAACGTACCCGGACTTCCTGAACGGCTCCGTCAACTATCAGACCTATCTGAACAATCAGCCGCCCGGCAATGTTGACGGGGCGAACTACGCCCAGGCCATCAAGGCCCTGGCCGCGACTGACGCCGAGGCGCAGTGGACCACGATTCTGACGGGCCAGAGCGGTGCCGACGGCGCCGCGATCCTCGAGCCGTTCGAACCCTACGTCCAGTACTCGGCCATGATGGCGGTGGCCAGCGCGATGCAAGCGGCGAACTTCACGGGTCGGGCTGACACCGAAGCGCTGATCGGCGCCCTCGAGAACGTCAACCTGCCACTCGGCCCGCAGGCCCCCGGTGGTGCGATTGTGATGAACAAGGCCGATCACCAGGGCGCCCAGACCGTCTACGTCTACAAGATCGACGGTCAGAACGACGATATCCTGCAGACGATTCCGGCCGACCAGATCCCGCCGCTCGGGAGCTGTCAGGTCTAACCGCGGCTGGCCGTGGCGCTCCTGCAAACGCGCGGTCTGACGAAGGTGTTTGGCAGCTTCCGCGCGGTCGACAATGTCGACCTCGACGTCGACGAGGGCGGGATTCACGCTCTCGTCGGGCCGAACGGCGCTGGCAAGACCACGATTCTGAACCTGCTCGGCGGCCAGCTGCTGCCGAGCGCGGGGCAGATTGTGCTCGACGGCAAGTCCATTGAAGCGTTGCGTCCGGACGCTCGCGCACACGCTGGCATTGGCCGCTCGTTCCAGCTGACGAGCATCGTGCCCGGTTTCACCTGTCGGCAGAACGTCGTCATCGCGGTTCAGGCCAAGCGGCCAATGGCCGGATTGCTGCGGCTGCGCGCGCACGCGGCCGACGCCAGCTTCGCCGACGAGCTACTGAATATGGTCGGCCTGGTCCACGCGGCCGAGACGCCGGCCGACTTGCTGGCACACGGTCAGCAGCGGCAACTGGAGGTGGCCATGGCGCTCGGGGGCCGTCCACGCGTCCTGCTGCTCGACGAGCCGTCGTCGGGCACCAGCGTGCACGAACGGCAGTTGTTAGGCCAGTTGCTGAAGGGCATCGCCGCGCATACGACCGTCGTCATGGCCGAGCACGACGTTCCGCTGGTGCGTGCGGTGGCGACGCGCGTGAGCGCCTTCAGCAACGGGCACACGCTGGTGGAGGGTGACGCGGACGAAGTGTTCGAATCCGCCGAGGTGCAGCGTGTCTTTCTGCGCGGGGTGCGCGATGTTTGAGCTGGACGATCTGCACGCCTTCTATGGCAAGAGCCACGTCGTGCAGGGCGTCAGCTTTCAGATCGCGCCCGGCGAAGCCGTCGGGCTGGTCGGACGCAACGGTGTCGGCAAGACGACTACGCTCAAGTCCATCATGGGCATGGTGCGCCAGACCCAGGGGCGTGTGACGCTGGAAGGGACGGAGCTCTCGCGTATGCCCGCGCACGTGCGCGCCCGCAAAGGGCTCGGGTACGTTCCCGAAGAGCGGGCCGTCTTCACCCGCATGACCGTCCACGAAAACCTGCGCATCGGCGCCATGTTGCAGGACGGCAAGGCCCAGGAGCGGAGCCTGGAGATGGCCTACGGGCTGTTCCCAATCTTGCAAGAGCGCCGCCTGCAGATCGCCGGTACGCTCAGTGGTGGTCAGCAAAAGATGCTGGCGCTGGCGCGCGGACTGTCACTGCAGCCGGCCGTGCTGCTGGTCGACGAGCCGAGCGAAGGGCTGATGCCGCTGAACGTCGAGCTCATCACCCGTGCGCTGCTGCGCGCGACCGACGCCGGCGTGCGCGTGCTGGTGGTGGACGCCTCGTTTGACCTGTTGCGAGCGACGTGTCGACGGCTGCACGTCATGGATCGCGGGCGGCTGATTGGCACGTATCAACCCGAGGAGTTCTCGACGCCGGATCAGCTCGCGGCCACCTACCTCGGCGCGGAGCGCTGACGCGATGCACGACATCATCATTCAACTCGTCAACGGGCTCGTGGTGGGTCTGTCGCTGGCGCTGGTTGCCTCTGGCCTGGCGCTGATCTTCGGTGTCCTCGGCATTGTGAACTTCGCCCAGGGCGAGTTTTACATGCTGGGCGGCTTCACGCTGTTCTTCGTGTACCAGGCGACGCATAACTTTGTGATCGGCCTGGTCGCCGCCGCGCTGGTGGTCGGCATTGGCGGCGGACTGATCTTGCAGGGCATGGTCTGGCCGCTCCTGGACAAGTCACATGCGCTGTCGTTACTGGCGACGCTCGGCCTCAGCCTGATCATTCAGCAACTGGCGCTGAATTTCTTCGGCGGCACCACGCGCATCGTGCCGGCGCCCGTGCCCGGGCAGATTCCGATCGAGGGGATCAGCTATCCCATTTACAACCTGGTCATCGTCGTCGCCGGTGGGGCGATCCTCGTCGCCGGATTCCTGTTTCTCAAGTACACCAAGTACGGCATCTGGCTGCGGGCGGTGGCCGAGAACCGATCGATGGCCACCGGACTGGGCGTGCCTGTCCCGCGCGTGTATTTTCTGGCCTTCGCGCTCAGCTCCGCGCTGGCTGGCATCGCGGGCGCGCTGCTGGCACCCGTCCAGTCGGTGTACGCGGTCGAGGGCTCGGATGTCATCGCGAGCGCGTTCATCATCGTCGTCGCCGGGGGCATGGGCAACTTCCGTGGCGCCGCGCTCGTGGCGCTCTTGCTCGGCGAGGTCCAGGCACTCGGCTCGATCTGGTTCCGACCATCCGAGGTGGAGGTGTTCGCGCTCGGGCTGGTCATCGTGCTGATGGTGATGCGCTCGCGCCAGAAGACCGCGACGGCGCCCGTCGAAGACACTTCACTCACCGCGCGCGGCCAGGCGGCGGCGGAGCGGCCCGGCTCGCTCGATCGCTTGTGGGCGGGGGTTGCGCTCGTGCTGGTGGTCCTGGCGCTGGTACCGCTGGTGATCGGCGGCAGCCTGCCGCAGCGAGCCGCGGTGTACCTGATCTACGGACTGCTGGCCCTGTCGGTGTCGCTCATCATCGGCTTTGCTCGCCTGCTCAACATTGGTATTGGCGCCATCTTTGGACTGGGCGCGTACGCCGTCGCGATCATGACGCAGCACGGCATCTCGAATCCGCTGATCGTCTTCGCGGTCGCGATCGCGGTCGGCTTGATTGTCTCGTTGCTCTTTGGCCTGTACGCCAACGTCGCCTCGGGCGTCGAGTACATGATGCTGACGTTTTTGACCACGCTGGCCATGGCCACGCTGCCGAGCGTGGCGCCGCAGCTCACCGGCGGCGACAACGGCCTGCAAGTCAAGGGCGGACTGCAGGTGTCGTTCGGACTCAACCCCCTCGTCGGCAGCCAGTTCTACCTCTTCGTGCTGGCTGTCACAGGGGTGTGCGTACTTGGCTGCTGGTTCATCCTGAACTCGCAAATGGGCAGGTCGGCCCAGGCGATCGGACGCAACGCAGTGCGCGCCTCGGCGCTGGGCTACCGCGTCAGCAACTACCGCATGGCCGTCACGCTGCTCTCGGGATTCCTGGCGGCGACGGCGGGCTGGCTGTACGCGCTCGAGAACTCGTTCGTCTCGCAGGACCTGCTGGGCCTGAGTAACTCGCTGAACGGCATCCTGTACTCGCTGGTCGGCGGCGCGGAGCACGTCATCCTGGGCTCCTTCGTAGGTGCGACCAGCTTCCGCTTCCTCACCGACAGCCTGGGACGGGCGACGTCGCAGTCGTCGCTGTATATCGGCCTGGCGCTGCTGGTGGTGGTGTACCTGATGCCGAATGGTCTGCTGGGATTGGTGGAGTCGGCCGCCCGCCGCATTCGTCCCGCGCCCCCCGAGCAGCCGCCCGAGGTCGCCGAGGAGCCCGAACAAATCCCCTCACCCTTGGGAGAGCGCTAGAGATCGTCGCCGGCACGCGCGAGCGCAAAGACCGGTAGTCTGTCTGGATGCGCCTGCGCACGTGGCTGCTCGCTACGTCCTTGCTCGTCCTCGCCGGCCGGCCCGCGGTCAGCCTGGCGGACAGCGCCGTCAACGTCCATACGGTGGAGCCGGGCGAGTCGGTGCGCAGCATCGCCGCGGCCAACGGGGTCAGTTCGGAGACGATCCTGGCCGCCAATACCATGAGCGACCCTGACCTGCTGCAAGTCGGACAGCAGCTGCTGATCCCATCGGTCGATGGCGTGCTGCACACGGTCGCCGCCGACGAAACCCTGAGCGAGATCGCCGATGCGTATAGCGTCGACACGTCGGATCTCGCGGCCGCCAACGGGCTCCAGGGCTCCGCCGACCAGATCACCGTTGGCATGGTGCTGGTCGTGCCCGGCGCGAGCCTCGCCTCACACGCGGTCGCCGCGGCGGCGCCAGCGCAGTCCCAGGCAACGGCAACGGCAACGGCAACCGCGACGTCAACAGCCTCGGACGCGACCGCGACCAGCGCGGCACCCGCCGCCACGCCAACAGCCTCCGACGCCACCCCAACCACATATACGGTGCAAGACGGCGACACGCTGCGCAGCATTGCCGACAACTTCAACCTGGACATCCTGTCGCTGATCGCCATGAATGGCATCGACGATCCTGACCTGATCCGGCCAGGCGCCACGCTGCGGGTGTCGGCGCCGCCAAAGGAATACGTCGTCCAGCCGGGCGACACGCTGGGCGATATTGCTGCGCGCTACTCGGTGCCCTCCAACGCGCTGCTGCGGGTCAATGGATTGGACGACCCGGATCTCATCGTGGCGGGGATGACGCTGGTCATGCCCACTGGCGCCGCGCTGGCGCCGCCCTCCAGCTCGCAATCACACACCAGTGCGTCGTCCTCGGGAGCACAGAGCGGCTCAGCCAGCGGGACAACGTCATCGGGCGGATCAGCCGCCAGCCGAACAACCTCGACGTCATCCAGGGGATCATCCTCCAGTAGCGCGGGCTCCGCGTCACGCAGCGGCTCAGGCGCCACCGCGTCGAGCTCGGCATCGGCGAGCGCCCCCGCCCCAGCCGCGGCGCCAGCCAGCGGCGGCCGGGTTATCACGGCCCTCGTCACCGGCTACGCGCCAGGCGCCGGCGCCAGCAGCTCGCACACGGCATCGGGCGCCACCACCCACTGGGGCACCGTCGCCGCCGACACGCGCCTGTACCCCTTCGGCACGCGCCTGCGCATCGCCGGCCTGGGTGACACGGTCTTCGTCGTCGAAGATACCGGCAGCGCCGTGCGCGGCAACATCTTCGACGTCTGGTACCCCGACGTCGCCAGCGCACGCAGCAGCGGACCCGCCACCCGCCAGGTCACCATCTTGGGCCCCAGCGACAGCTAGGCTTGACCCTGCTGGTTGTCCGCAACGGCACCGTCGTCACCCCCCGCGCGACGTACGCGGCGGACATCACCATCGACGGCGGCCGCTTCGTCGAGATTGCCGCCCCCGGGCAACTCTCGCTGGCGACCGCCCCCGACGAGTACGACGCCACCGGCCAGTTCGTCCTGCCGGGCATCATCGACGGCCACGTCCATTTCCGCGAGCCCGGCCTCGAATACAAGGAGGATTGGGCCAGCGGCTCCCGCGCCGCGGTGATGGGCGGCGTCACCACCGTACTGGAGATGCCCAACACGCGGCCGACGACCAGCACCGCCGGGTACGTGGCCCACAAACGGCACCTGGCGGAAGCTAAAGCCTATTGTGACTTCGGACTGTTCGGCCTGGTTGCCCAGGACAACGTGGAACACCTGGTGCCCATGGCCGACGCCGGCATCGTCGGCTACAAGTGCTTTCTGGGCGAAACCACGGGGCATATCCCGCCACCCGATGACGGCACGCTGCTCGAAGCCATGCGCACGGTGCGCTCGACCGGCCTGCGCATGGGCTTCCACGCCGAAAACAACGCGATCCTGCAGCACCACATCCACGCGCTCCAGGCGGCTGGTCGCCATGATCCGCTGGCGCACCTGGATTCGCGGCCGGTGGTCGCCGAGCTGGAGGCCATCCAGCGCGCGGCGCTGTTCGCGTACCAGATCGGCATGCCTATCCATATTTTTCACCTGTCTTCCCGCCAGGGACTGGCCACCGTGGACGAGTGGCGGCGCAAGGGCATCGACGTCACGTGCGAAACCACGCCCCACTACTGCTTTCTGACGTCCGAGCGCATGCAGACGCTCGGCTCCTTGCTGCGCATGAACCCGCCGGTGCGCGAGCCAGGACACGCCGATCCGCTGCTTCAGGGGCTGGTCGACGGTCGCATCGACGTCATCGCCACCGATCATGCGCCGCACACGCTCGCCGAGAAGCTCAACGAAGATATCTGGCTGGCGGCCTCGGGATTTGCTGGCGTCGAGACCAGCGTGCGTCTGTTTCTCACCTGCGCGGTGAATTCCGGACGAATGAGCTTGCAGGACTACGTCCGCGTCGCCGCGGAGGGTCCGGCGCGCACGTGGGGGCTGTATCCGCGCAAGGGCGCCATCGAGGTTGGCTCGGATGCGGACCTGACGATTGTCGACCTCGCGCGCGAGGGGGTCGTCGAAGCGGCGCGACTCCACGGCAAGAACAACCACACCCCGTTCGAGGGGTGGCGCACGACGGGTGAGGCGGTAGCCACCATCGTGCGCGGGCAGATCGTCATGCGGGACGGCGAGCTCGTCGGCGCGCCGCGCGGGCGCATAGTCGGTCGGTTATCCGGCGGCACCGATGCGTTGGCTTGACGCGTCGCGGCGTGGCCGCTGCAGCGTGAATTGGTCGAACACCGTCGGCGTACCGGTCACCGACGGCGCCGTGTCCCATACCCGCACTGCAATACTCGTCAGACCACCCGGCTGACCAGGATCGACGTCAAAACTGGCAAACCCCCACGAGTGGGTCTTGTCCCGCGTGCCCGCCCACGTCGCTTCTTCCACCTCTTTGACCGGCACACGCTTGGGCCGCGGACTGCCGCTGGAGGCCGTCGGCTGGTCGCCAATCTCCGTGATCACCTCGCACCGCGCCGGATCCAGCAGCAGTTGATTAGAGGGAGCGGACGTCCCGCCACCACCGATGATCATGTGCACCGTGCCGCGGGTGGTATCCACCACGTTCAGATTGGGATCCGCGACTTTCGGCCGCAGCGTGTTGGCGGAATCCGTGCCGCGTACGGCGAGTGTCCGCTCGAAGTGGTGCTCGTGCCCGGTGAGCACCAGGTCCACCGCGTATTTGTCGAACAGCGGCAGCCAGGTCTGGCGAATCCCCAGGTCGGCACCGTTGAAATTGTGCGCCGACGACATCGCCACCTGGTGCATGACCACCACGATCCAGTCGGTGTCCAGGTCGTCACGCGCCTGCTGCAGCGTGCGTTCTAACCAGCGCTGCTGCGCATTGTCGCTGTAGCCGCGCACGTAATTGTCGCCGCCATCTTGCAGGCAGACATCGTCATTGTTCAACGAGATCACCTGCACGCCGCCGGCTTTGAACGCGTACCACATGCCACGCAACGTGGGATCGGACTCGCCATGGTCCGGTAGCGAAAACTGCGTCTGGTACGCGCGCCAGCCGAGCGGTCCATTGCCGACCTCGTTTTCGTGGTTGCCGGCCGCTGGCATCCACGGCCGATAGCGCGTCGAGACCTCGTTTTCGATGAAGAAGTCGCGCCACGTCTTGGGCCGGTTGGGACTGATATTGGCGTAGCACAGGTCGCCGTTGAGCAGGTGGAACAGCGGTCGCATGGCTTCGACCTGCGGCGGGTTGTAGGCCGCCCACGGCGAGGCCAGGCCGTTGCCGGCTTCCGGCGTGGCCTGATCGCCAAAACTCGTAAAGCGGAATGCCGCTCGGCCAACCGGCGCCGTGGTGAAGCTGCCGTACTGCAGACTGGAGCCGTCGTGCTCGACCGAATACGTGTAGCTCGTCGCGGGCTCCAGGTCTGTCAGCAGCGCGTGGTGGGTGATGATCTCGAGTCCGCTCTTGGCATCGGTGTACGGTCGGGTGTCAGCCGCGACGACGCGCCCGCTGCCCCCGTCGACCAGACTGAGGTTGACGCGTGGGTGCAGCACGCTGATGGGCGTCGCCCACGAGACGCTGACTCCGCGGCTCGCATCCGTGCCAAATTGCAGGTGGATCTGTTCAGGATCTGGCGTGCCGGCCACCGCCGGCTGGACCCAGATTTCGGGTGCGGTCAGGAGCAGGCCGGCCGCCCCGGCGCCGCGTACGAAGGTACGTCGTGAAATGGCGTTCAACGCCGAGCAGGGTGCCCGGACGAACCGGCGAATTTCCAGGTCCGCCGCGTAAACGCTGTGTAAACGATTGGCTTCACAGCCAGTCGAGGGTCACGGCGGCTGTCCAGGACTGATCCAGGGAGCCGAGCGGTGCGGCCGTGTACGGATCGAAGTATTCCGCGAAGCGCGCGCCGGGGCGCTCCAGAAGCCGCAGGTTCGCGACGCGTAGCCGCTCCGCTTCGCGTTCGAGACCCTGACGGCTGAGCCCCCACCACAGCAGCCAGTTGAACACCGGCCACGTAGGTCCACGCCAGTACCGGCGCGTCTGAAAACCAGCGGAGCCGGGGGCCGCACTTGGCACCACCGCCTCGGCAAGGTCTGGCGCACCCGCGAAGCCGGCCCCGAACGCGCGTTGAACAGTCCATTCGCGCAGCGCATGACCGAGGTCCGGCACCAGAATCGGAGCGAGTCCCGCGCACGTTTCCACGCGGATTGGTCCGGCCTGAACATCGCGATCCATGCCGAGCTGGAGCTCGTGGTCCCAGGTCGCCTGCACCGCGTGGCTGGACCGTCGTGACCAGGCCACCAGCTGATCGATCTCGGCCGTGGGCCGGCCGAGCGTCGCCGCCACCTCCGACAGGGCCAGGTTCGCCGCGGCGAAGATCGCGCTGGTCAGCACGTCCTGAATCTGAAACGGATGCTCGCGCTGGATTGTCGCGTCGTCGTATCCCGCCACCTTGAGCAGCTCCACCAGCCAGAGATAGCGGTCATACTCCAGGTTCGTCGGCCGCTCCGACACGTCCTGCACGTGCTTGAGGTCGTGTCGCTGATAGCTCGGTAGCTCGCCAACGGCCACCCGTGCGAGCGCCGCATCCCAACGCGGCGAATTATCCATTCCGCTTTCCCACGGATGATAAATGGTGATGAGTCCATCGCTCTGTGGATCCCGCGCCGTGGCCAGGTAACGATGCCATGCCACCAGGTGTGGATACAGGTCTGACACGCGGGCTACCAGGTCGCCATGCAGGCCGCTGGATTGCGCGACGGACAGGATGTGGTGGACGGCGATCGCGTGGACCGGCGGCTGGATCAGTCCGCTGGTCGCCGGTGCGCGCGGCGCCAGTGGACTGGATTCGGCGCTGGCCCACCACTCCGGTCCAGGGAAATAGTCGCCGGACGCCGGATTGAACACAATGTGCGGGACGCGGCCGTCGGTCCATTGCGCTGAGAAGAGTGTCTCCAGCTCGCGCAGCGCGCGGTCCGCGTCGATGCGCGCCAGTCCGATGGCGATGAAGGCGCTGTCCCAGCTCCACTGATGTGGGTACAGCCGCGGCGCGGGTTTGGTCCAGTTGCCCAGGTCATTGTTTCTGAGCACCTGCAGCGCAGCCGCGTGCAGCGACTCAGACGGCACGTTCGAGGTTGCGCAGGATCGCTACCAGTTTGTCGGGCGCATCGCCCTTGCAGACGAAATTCGCGGCGCCGGCGCGCAGGGCGTCGGGGCGCAGCTCGGGGCAGCAGCTCAGGACGACGAGGGCGGTGCCAGGTGCGCTGGCGCGCAGCTGCGCGAGATGGGTCGAGGCGGGCTGGAGGCCCGGCAGCTCCCAGTCGATGAGGACCGCGTCCGGGTGAAAGCCGGCAACCTGGTCGACGAGCCGATCGATGGTGGCGCACTCACTGATGCACGAGACGCCGGCTTCGTGTTCGAGAAGGAGACGGATGGCTGCCCGTACGTGGACGTCGTCGTCGGCGATGAGCACCCTCACGTATTACAAGCATGCGGCCTGGGGGCAGCTCGCGACATCCGGCTCCCGGTTGGTTGTACCCCTGGCCACCTGACCAGGCTTTAGACCAGGTGGTTCTGGACGGCCAAAGCTACGGCTTCTGTGCGGCTCGCCACGCCGAGCTTGCCCAGAATGCTGCTGACGTGGAACTTCACCGTGGAGCGTCCCACCACCAGCCGCTGGGCGATCTCGGGGTTGTTGAGACCCTGCACCATCAGCGCCAGCACCTCGCGCTCCCTGGGGCTCAGATCACCGCCCACGGCCGCCTTCTTCGGCTGCCGCACCCGCGCGATCAGCGCTTTGGCCGCCTCGGGCGCCAGCGTCGCCTGCCCCTGGTGCGCAGCGCGAATGGCCCGCGCCAGTTCATCCGCGCCGACGTTCTTGAGCAAATAACTGAGCGCCCCCGCCTCCAGCACGTCCTGCAGCATCTGCTCCTCAGGAAAGCTGGTCAGCGCAACCACCTGAATCGACGGAAACTGCTCGCGGATCGCGCGCGTCGCGGCCACGCCATCCATGTCCGGCATCATCAGGTCCATCAACACGACGTCCGGCCGGACCTCGGGACACATTTTCAACGCCTGCGCACCGCTCGACGCCTCGCCGACGAGCACACAGTCGTCGGCAACCGCCAGAAACGCCGCCAGTCCACTCCGCACCATGGCGTGATCGTCGACGATCATGACGCGCGTCGCTGTCTCACTCACGCGCCGTTAACTCCACGCCACTGGACGTCGATGCGCGTGCCAGCGCCCGGCCGGCTGTCCAGCCGCAACTGGGCCCCGATCGCACGCGCGCGTTCGCGCATGATGCTCAGGCCAAAATGCCCGGGCGGAGTGCTGCTGGTGTCGAACCCGCGGCCGTTATCGCTGACGCGCAGGTCCACCCGCTGGCCGCGCCGCCGGAAACGAATTTCCGCGCGCGTCGCCTCGGCGTGCTTGTGGATGTTATTGAGCGCTTCCTGCGCAATACGATACAGGCCAATCTGGACCTCGGCCGGCAGCGCACCGTCGCCCTGCGCGTCGACGTCGATGTGCAGGCTGCCCCGACTGGCACTCGCCTCCGCAAGCTGTTGCAGCAGGTGACTGAAAGGCGTGTCGAGCAGCGCTCCAGGCCGCAGCTCCAGCAATAACGTGCGCATTTCCGCCAGCGCCCCACGCGTCAACTGGCGCAGCTCCTCCAGTCGACGGCGGCCTTCCTCCGGATTCCGCTCCGACAAGCGCGGCAACACTTCGGCAATCAGACTCGCCGAAAAGAGCGTCTGCGTCACCGCGTCGTGCAGCTCACGCGCCAGCCGCTGGCGCTCCTCCGCGGTCGCGACCTGCTGCGCCTGCTCGAAGAGGCGCGCGTTGTGAATGGCGACTCCAGCGCGCTGGGCGATGGCGTGCACCAGTCGGGACTCGTCATGCGAGGGCACGTGCGGCGTGCAGAACGCGACGCTGAACAGACCGAACGGCTGACCGGCGACGTTGATCGGCGCTCCGACCAGACTCGCCATCCGCTCGCGCTCGACGATGGCGCGCATACGCGGTGAAGCAAACGAGGGATTGGTCGGCGCGTCGGCGACGACGAACACCTCGGCGCTCAAGACGTTGTGCAGCGGCAAGTCCACCCCCGCCACGAGCGGCACTTCGGTGGTCTCGGCGCTGAAGCCGATCGCCGCACCGCACACCAGCTCCTGGCGTTCGGCGTCCCAGATGCTGACGATCGTTTTGTCAGCGGACATCACTTCGTGCGCTACCTCCGCCAGCGAGCGCAACACCTCGTCCAGGCGCAAGGATCGGTGGAGCGTTTCGTCGGCGCGATACAGCGCCTCCAGCTCCTGTAACCGCCGCTCGGACTCGTGGTACAGGCGCGCGTGCTCGATAGCCACCGCCGCGCGGTGCGCCAGGGCCAGGAGGACGCGCTCCTCCTCGCCGGAGAACTTGCGCGGGGCGAGGTAGTTGACGCCAAAGACACCAAAGACTTCGCCGCTGACAATGATGGGCACGTGCAGCAGCGACCGGATGGACTCCGGATCGGTTATTCGATGCGCCACCCGACTATCGTTGGTAGCGTCCTCCACGCTGATCGGACGCCGCGCCTCCGCCACCCGACCGGTGATGCCTTCACCCGGCGCATGTGACATCTGCACCACGTTCTCTTCGCGGAACCCGCGCGTGGCACCCGGCACCAGGCGTTCGTGGCGCTCGTCCCACACCAGCACGGAACACGAGTCCGCCTCCAGGACGTCGATGCCCACGTCGACTAGCGCCTGCAACACGTCGTCGAGGCGCAGCGAGCGATACAGCGCTTCGTCGGCGCGATATAGCGCCTCCAGGTCGCGTGAGCGGTGGAGCGCCTGGGCGTACAGCCGTCCATTCTCAATTGCCAGCGCGGTCTGATCGGCGAATGCCTGCGCCAGTCCGATGTCGTCGGGTGAAAACTCGCGGGGCTGCCGATACAGCAGCGTGATCGCGCCTTCGACCGTGCCGCGCACCCGCAGCGGCGCGGCCAGCACCGCCCGATACCGCCTGGCAAAATCCGCGGCCGCCATTGGCGAAGCGAGCACGTCGTTGACCGCGACAGGCTCGCCGCGTTTGACGGCCGTGCCGGTCACCGTGGATCCGACTGGCAGCCGCGCGAGCAGGTCCGGTTCCTGGGAGTGCGAAGCGCGCACCGTCAACAGCGTCGGCTGGTCCGCTCCGGGGGAATCGTCGAGCAGCAGCACACTGCCGGCATCGCAATCCAGCAGTTCGGACGCTTGCTCGAGCACGACGTCGAGCATTTCTTCGAGCGACCGGCTCGAGTTGACGCTGGCCAGCACGTCACGAATGCCCTCCGCGACTTGCCGGCGGCGCTCATTTTCGTGCATCCGCTGCTCGAGCTCGGTGTGGAGTCGGGCGTTCTCGATGGCCTGGGTGGCCTGCTCGGCAAAGGCGCGCGCCAGCGCGACGTCTTCGGTCGAAAAGGTGCGCGGCTCGGTGTAGTACAGCGTGATCGCGCCCAGCACCCGACCGGGTACGACTAGCGGGGTCGCGGCCACCGCCCGGAAGCGATCGGCCAGCCGCCGCACACGCGGGCGACTGGTGCGCGGCTCCAGGTCCGGATCCGTCTGCGAACCCAGTCGCACGACACGCGCAAAGCCGCTGGCTTCGACCAGGACGGTGTCACTCGCCCGGGTGAGGTCCTCGCTCAGCGCCAGGACCAGGTCATCACACACCAGCGTCCGGCCTTGCTCGACCGCCAGCCCTGTCGTGGGCGACCCGATACGCACCTGCGGCGCCAGGCTGTCGTCGTCCATCCCGGTCGAGGCGCGCGCCCACAGAATGTCCGACTGGGGCGCGTCACGCAGGTACACGACGGCGGCATCGTTGCCCAGCAGACGGCTGGACTGCGCCAGGACTTCGGCGAGAATCTCGTCGAGGTTGTGGCCGGAGTTGACGATGGCGAGCAGGTCGCGCAGGCCTTCGGCAACCCGCTGGCGACGCTCGATCTCGAGGACGCGCTGCTCCGCCTCGCGTCGGAGGCGCGCATTTTCTCGAGCAAGGGCATCGGCTGCGCGCACGGCCATCGGCGGTTCATTCTAATAGCAGCCGATCCGCGCGCAGGAACCTGGCTTCCGGCATGGCTTCGCCGCGCGTGACCAGGTCGGCCACGATCTCGCCCACCACGCTCGAGAACTTGAAGCCGTGCCCGGAGAAGCCGCCCGCATAGATCACGTTCGGGCGTCCCGGCACCTGATCGATCAGAAAGTGCTCGTCGGGAGAATTCTCGTACAGGCATACCCGGCTGGAGACAATTCGGCCATTCAGATCTGGCAGGCGCGACGCGATCGCCGAGCGGAGGCGATGTTCGTCCTCGGCATTCACCGTGCGATCGACGCGGTCTGGATCGCAGTAATCACCCGTATGGTGGCGCGCGACTTTCACACCCGCCCATTCGACGTGCGGAAAGCCATACACGTGCGCGCCAGGACCAATCTCCCACAGATAAATGGGCAGGCGGCCGGGCATGAACAGCTCTGGGGCGTGCGGCTCCAGCCAGAACAGCGGAATACGCTCGGCGCGGATCGGCGGAATCGCATCCCCCAGCACGGACGACATCCGCGCGCCGCACGTGAACACCAGGTGCTCTGCCGTGTAGGTGCCGATTTCCGTACGGACCTCGACCGCCGAGGTGGATGCCGCCCAGGCGCGCACGGGTTCGTCGTAGTGGAGCGTGGCTCCCTGCTCCACCGCCAGCCTCACATGCGCGTCGATACACCGCTCAGGCCGTACATAGCCGGCGCGCGGCTCCCACAGCGCCACCTCATCGTCGGCGAGATGGAGTGCCGGATAGCGTTTGGCGGCTTCATCGCTGCCGAGGACCTCGTGCTCGAGCCCGTGCTGCCGGGCACTCGCGAGCGCGCCGGACACCACGCTGCTGTCGGGGCGACCAATCATCAGCCCGCCACTGAGCGTCAGCAGGCTGACGTTCGCCTGGCGCTCCAGCACCTGCCACAGCTCGTACGCACGCCGCAGCAGCGGCACGTAGTCGGGATGCTCGTAGTACGCGAGTCGGATGATGCGCGACTCGCCGTGTGACGACCCGAGCTCGTGCCCTGGCCCGAACGCCTCGATGCCCAGCACCCGCCGACCGCGTCTGGCCAACTGGTACGCCGTTGCGCTGCCCATCGCGCCGACGCCGACGACGATCACATCGAATGCAGGCATGACCCCTGACTGTGCAGTCTAAATGTCATAGAGTCCACCGCGACACCATGCCGGACTTCACGCTTCCTGCCCAGCGGCTGCACTTTGCCTGGGACAACGGCCTGCCGCCTGTACTCGAGATCGACTCGGGTGCGACGGTGACCATCGACACGTGGGACGCCAGCGGCCACCAGGTCCAGCGCACCTGGACCACCGCCGATGCCAGCAGGCGCGTACGCAAGAAGGGCGTTGGCCACGCGCTCACCGGGCCTGTCGCCGTGCGTGGCGCGCGTCCTGGGCAGACGCTGGTCGTGGAGATTCGAGACGTGCGCCCCGCGGCCTGGGGCTACACGTCGTTCGGTCCGGGCCGCGGCCTGCTGCCCGACGACTTTCCGCACGACTACATCCACATCTGGAATCTCGAAAACGGCACGTACGCCCGCGGCATGGCCGGCGTGCGCGTGCCACTGGCGCCATTTTGCGGCGTCATGGGCGTTGCGCTCGCCGAGGCTGGCCAGCATTCCACCATCCCGCCGCGGCGTGTCGGCGGCAACATGGACGTCCGCCAGCTCACGGCGGGCACAACGCTGTACCTGCCAGTTGAAGTCGACGGAGCCCTGTTTTCAGTCGGCGACGCGCACGGCGCTCAGGGGGACGGCGAAGTGTGCATCACGGCCATTGAGATGGACAGCACCACCACGCTGCGATTTTCCTTGAGCGATGTGCCAATTCGCGAGCCGCAATTGCGTTTGGGGCATCCACCGACCACGGTCGGCGGTGCGTACCACGGTTGCACGGCGCACGCGCCGGACCTGATGCTGGCGGCGCAGAACGCGACGCGCTATCTGATTGAGTGGCTGTGCCAGACGACGCGACTGAGCGCGGACGATGCGTATGTGCTGGCGAGCGTGGCGGCCGAGCTGCGCATCAGTCAGATCGTGGATGCGCCGAACTGGACGGTGACGGCGTTCTTGCCGCTGGCGGTGCTGGACTGACGTTATGCACCCCAAAAAATCCTAGTCGTCTAGCAGCTTCGCGTTGTACCGCCACACGAACGGCTCGCCCGCGGCGTTCACCGCGCCGGCGTTGCCTCGGGCACCTGCCCACCGCGCGCGGTGAGCCGCCAGGTCTGGCACGCCCCGCGGCCCGCCATCGCCGAGCGCGTACGCCAGATAGTTGGCCTCCGCCAGCTCGTGCACCGTCAGGCTCGTCGCCGTCGCATCCTCCACGCTCGTGCCGGCAACCGTCATCCCGTGCCCGCGCAGCAGGCAGGCGCGGCGATTGCCCATCACCGCCAGGAACTCCGCCCCCAACGTGTCGTCGGTGATGGTCTGTGAGTTCTGAAACGTCGGCAGCCCCTCGTCCAGCAGCCGCAGCGCCGCGTCGCCGTCAAACGCCCCGTACATGCCCACCAGCGGCTTCTCGCACGCGGTCAGCACCATCACCCACAGCGGATGACTGTGGATGACGCTCATGATCTCGGGGCGCGCGCGATAGATGGCCAGGTGCATGGCGGTCTCAGCCGGAGCCTGGAGTCCCGCCGGCGCCTCCAGCACGTGGCCGTCGAGCGCGATGGTAATGATGTCCCGCTGGGTGGTAAATTCGAGCGCCTCCTCCTCCGGGCCTTTCGACTTGATCAAAATTCTGTCTTCAGCACCCGGAATCCGCGCGCTCACGTGGCCAAAGGAGCCACGTGAGACACCACGACTGCCGATCATGCGGCAGGAAAGCACCACCTTTTCGCGCAGGTCAGTCACAATCCACACAGAATAAACCAGGGAGAACAGGCAACGTGGCACAACTCGAGTTCGGCATCATGGACGGCTTTGGCGACGTCGCCCGCTACGCGACCGCCGCCGCAGGCTACGACCAGCACATTCGCGACGCCGTGCTCGGCGAACGCCTCGGCTATCGCTACTACTTCTTCGTGGAGCACCAGAACGCCACGTTCAACTACGTGTCGTCGCCCAGCGTGTACCTGGCGTCGCTCGCTCGCGAAACCAGCGACCTCCGCTTCGGCCCGATGGTCTATCAGCTGCCGATGTACCACCCGATCCGTCTGGCCCAGGACGCCGCGCTGCTGGACAACCTGTCGCACGGTCGGCTGGACTTCGGCGCCGGCTTCGGTATCCAGGCTCACGAGTTTACGCGCTGGAAGCTGCCCTACGGCGAGCGGCGCGCGATGGGTGAAGAGGTCATGGACATCGTGCTCAAGGCCTGGACCCAGGACGAAGTCACCTACGACGGCCAGTACTGGAGCTTTGACGAAGCACTGCCCAAGCCAAAGCCGTTCCAGCAGCCATTTCCGCCAGTGTGGATTGGCGCCCACAGCCAGCAGTCGCTGGACTACGCGGCGTGTCACAACTTCCATGTCGGACAGAACATCGACGTCGACCGCGTGGTGGCTGAGAAGTTCGCCTACTTTCGCACCGCCTGGCGCGCGCAGGGCCACGCCGGTCCCGAGCCACGCGCCCTGTTGGCCCGCCACGTCCACGTCGCGGCCACCGATGCGCAGGCGCGGGCGGAGGCTGAGCCCGAATTATTGAAGGGCTTCTTCGGCGCAGGTGGTCTCGGAGCGGGATTGGGGCAGACGCGCGTCGGGCACGGTGGTGATACGCGCGGGACTGGCGGCGAGCGGAGTCCAGATATCGACGAGCGCGGGCGCGTGTTTCAGGCAACCGGCCGATCGTATGACTTCTGGGTGGACAACGGGTTGGCGCTCGTGGGCAGTCCCGAGACGGTGATTGGTCTGCTGCGGGAGCAGCAGACGCGCCTGGGCTACGACGTGTTTCTGGCGCAGCATCAAATCGCGACCATGCCGCTGGAGCAGGTGACCGCCTCGCTGGAGCTGTTCGGTAAAGAGGTGATGCCCGCCTTCAAATAGCTTCGCCGTCAGCTCGCGGGAGCGACGTGGACTTCTCGCCTGGGTAACCGATACACGCCCTCCAGGAGCTCCGCCAGGCGGCTCACGGCGGCTTCGAACATTTTCTGACCTTTCTCCGGCGACGACAGGTGTGGATTCCCAATCGCACCCGTCGGCGCCAGGTCCGAGGTAATCCACGCCTCGATCACATCCTGGCCTTTGAACGAATACCCGATCAGCGGATTGGTCTCGTACACGTAGCCTTCGGCGCGATCCATGTGCACCAGCTCAGGCGCCAGGTAGCGCACCATGGACGTCTCGGAGTCGCCCGCGTGCATGGCAATCGCCGACTCGGCCGCACTGACCAATCCCGGCACATTGCCAATGGCCCCGCTGTGGACCTTGAACACGCGCAGGTCGGTCTCCAGGCGGAGGTCGCGGAAGAAATCGTCGATTGCGCCGACGTTGCCGCCATGACTGCCGAACAGCACCAGCTTGTTGAAGCCACTTCTGGCGACGGACGTGGCAATGTCGAGCATGACCATCCGCAGCGTTTCGCCCCGGTAGCTCAGGGTGCCAGGAAAATTCCGGTGCTCTTCGCTTTTGCCAAGATTGGTTGGCGGCAGCGCCAGCACCACCGCGTCGTCGGGCAAGCGCGCCAGGGCGGCGCCGAGGATCTGCATGCCATTCAGAGTGTCGGTGACGGTCGGCAAATGCGGCCCGTGCTGCTCGACGGCGCCGATATTCAGCACAGCCGTCGCGTTGGGATCGGAGCGCGCCAGCTCGGCGATTTCAGGACCGGTGTAGTAGCCCCAGAAGCGATTGGGCGGCACCGGACCATGCACGCTGACGTTCATGCTGGCCGACAGCGTCTTCAACAGGGTCATGCGCTCCTCGACAATTCGCCAAGTTGTTCGCCGCTCAGCACCGGCATGACGTCGCGGCAAAAACGATCGAGCTGGTCCAGCGTGTCCCGCTGGGTCATGCCGGGGAAATGCGGAAAGATCGTCAGATACTCCACGCTGAGCTGCTCACACATCCGCGCCAGCTCGTCACGCACCATGGCACCGCTGCCGATAAGGTACGACCCGTTGTCGATCGACTCTTCAAGAGAAAACGGCGGCCGATTCGCCAGCGCCGGATTCGATTTCAGCGTGTTGGGCCAGATCAATTTGCGCAGCTCGTCGTGCCCCGGTCGCGCCAGGCGCTTGGCCTCCTCCAGCGAATCACCCATGCACGTATTGACCACCAGCATGCGGTCTTCGCCCGGTCGCAAACGGATCCCGTGATATTCCTCCACCAGGTCCGCGTAGCGTGTCCACACCTCCGCGAGGCGGTCCCTGGGTGTCTGCCAGAACACCGCCACGTGCCGCTCACGCGCGGCATATCTCACCGTCTCGTCGCTTCTGACCGCCTGGTAGATGCGAACCGGGTCCGTCAATGGTCGCGGGACCAGTGTCAGCTGCGTGACGGGTTCGTCGCGGAACTCCAGACCGGCGGGCGGCAGGTCGTAGTGCTTGCCGTGGAAGCTGAAGGCTTCCTGACCGATGGCCGCCTTGAAAATGGCGACCTGCTCTTCGAAGACTTCTCGATTGTGGACGTCGTCCGCATCCCCGGCCCAGCCGACATTCACTCCGAACGGATTGGACTCTTTCGGCTCGGTACCCCGGCCCAGCCCACACAGCATGCGGCCGCCCGACAGCACGTCGGCGAGCGCGAAGTCCTCGGCGAAGCGCACCGGGTGCCAGGACGTCAGCACGTGCACCAGTGAACCGAAGCGGATCCGCTGCGTGCGTTCGGCGAGGACCGCGTTGAGCAGGACGACGTTGGGCACTACTTCGAAACCGTGGTTCTGGAAGTGGTGCTCGGCGGTCCACATGGAGTCGAAGCCGAGCTGTTCGGCGTGCTGAGCGTACGCGGTCAGGTCACGGTAGACCCGCCGATAGTCAGTCTGGGTATAGCGGCGAGTGTGCGCGGGTGGTCCGTCGCTGCCGGCGTCCGGCATATCGACGGTACCGAAGAAGAACGTACCGAATTTCAACCTACTGGGGACCTCCAGGCGTGTTTTGCGCTCCGCGTGTTTTGCGCTCCGCGTTTTGCCGCTCCCGCCATAGAGCCTACACGCTCGGGCGCGCGGGCGTGTGTTCGCGCGCCTCGAACGCACGCTCGATCGCCTGGCGCATCGCCTGTGTCGCCTGGCGACTGTAGTCCACTCCGTGCTGGTGGCCAGCTTCGACACCGACCAGCGCACCCGTATAGCGCGGCATCACGTAGCGTGCCAGCAGCTCGTAGCTGCGGCGCTGGTGTTCGCGCGTCGCCCAGTCCTGCACCATGACCAGCAGGCCGCCGAAGCCACCGCTCAGCGCTTCGAGCCGCTCGATGCCCGCAATACAGTCATCCGGTGTGCCCACCAACCAGCTACCACGCTCGGCCAGCTCCTCGACGACCCGGTCTTCGGGCACGCCTTCGGGCAGCGGTCGACCCAGGACGTCGCGCTGGTAGCGGGTCAACCAGGCCGTTGCCCGATCGCGGATCTGGTCGAATGCCGCCTGGCGGGTCTCGGCGAGATGGATTGGTAGCACCAACCGCCACTCGTCGCGACTGACGGTCTGACCGGACTCGGCGGCGGCTTCTTCGGCGACGTGCCACTGAGCGTTCAGGTCCACAGCGCCGCGGTAGCCGAAAAATACGCCGATTGACAGCAGGCCGGCGCCGTATTTGCCGGCCAGGGCCGGGCCGGCGGGCGACTGCATGGAGGCGACCGCCAGCGGCATGTGCGGGCGCGTATACGGGCGCACCTGGAGGACGGCGTCGCGCAGCGTGAACCAGTCGGACTCGACGGTGATCGGCTCGGTTTCGGTGAACAGTCTCAGGATGACGCCCAGTGACTCGTCCATCATTGGGCGGGTACGCGACGGGTCGACGCCGAACATCAGGGCGTCGGTGACGAGAGCACCAGGGCCAACGCCGAAGAGGATGCGGCCGCGGGTCAGGTTGTCAAGTAGCGCCAGGCGCTCGGCGACCAGCATCGGGTGGTGGTATGGGAGGCTGACGACGCCTGTTCCGAGCTTGATGTGGCGGGTGCGCTCGGCGGCCATGGTGAGGAAGATCTCGGGTGAGGCGATGTATTCCCAGCCGGCGCTGTGGTGCTCGCCGACCCAGACTTCGTCGAAGGCGAGCTCGTCGAGCCAGGTGACGAGCTCCATGTCACGCTCGAGCGCCAGCAGCGGGTGCTCGGAAGGTGCGTGAAACGGCGCCATGAACGCGCCGAAGCGCTTATGTCGAGGCTGCATGTCGGTTGATGGTAACCATGTTTCGTGGAGTGGTGAGTCCCACCCGCTGACCGATTCCACCTACGGTGGAGCCCTTTCCTGACGTTGTCGGCCACCCACACACGTCAAGTCCCACCCAAACGTCGTCTCCACGCCTGGAGTCGCTGTCACACGAGTTCACTTACGGTGGAGCACTTCCTGAGGTCGGCATTGACACCCACGTGTGAACCGAGGCGACAGTCACGTACCCTCTCCAAGACCATCAGATGTACAGCTTTCGCTTTTGCCCCGACTGTGGCGCTCCGCTCGCGGC
>JAFAWJ010001047.1 GCA_019242065.1 Chloroflexota bacterium | reverse complement strand
ATCTCGCCGCGTTCGACACTCAGCGAGACGTCGTCAACCGCGAGGACGCGCTTCGGGGCGGGTTTCGAGCGCCAGGGCACCGAAAGGCGCAGCTGGGAACCGAAGAATTTCGAGACGCCGCGCACGTCCAACGCGGGACAGGCAGCGGGAACTGGAGTAGCGATCACGTTCACGGAAGAACACCCTCATCGACGATGAATCAAAAACGGCGGACGGACAGACCGAGGAGCCGCTACAGGTGGGGAACGTGTTCGGAGATGTGGGCCGCTAAATCAATGCAGGCCGCTCCCCACCAGGTACGGGGTCCACGACGACGGTCGCGCGCAAAGGCGCAGGCGCGGCCCCTGGAGCCCAAATACGACTCCGGTTCCGCTGCGACCGTCTGTGCTGTAATTAGCCAACGTGGACCCTCCCAGCTGGGGACGTGGCCCACACTGTAGGGCCAGTTCAGCCGGCTGTCAATCCGTGGAGGCCGCCGATGGCATCTAGCAACGGCTGGGCCTCCGCCGCCGAGACCTGCTCGGGTGGCGGCCCGAGTGGGTCGGGCGCTGGCTCGTGGCCGAGCAGCAGCCGACACGCCGCGTCGGTGCCGTGCGCCAGCGCGTCGAGGTTGTAGCCACCTTCCAGGCCAACCACGATCCGGCCGCCGCACAGGTCTTCGGCCAGGTCGCGTGCCGAGCGCAGCATCGGCGTGTAGCCGCCGCCAACGGACAGGCGCAAGTTGGCCAGGGGGTCGTCCCAGAACGCGTCGAAGCCGAGTGACACCAGGATGAAGTCCGGCTCATAGCGGCGCACGGCTGGCTCGATGATCTGCGCCAGCGCCGCGCTGTAGACGTCGTCGCCGCAGCCCGGCGGAAACGATAGATTCAGCGTGTAACCGGCGCCGGCATCGATGCCCGTTTCGCGCCAGTGACCGGTGCCCGGATACAGCGGGAACTGGTGCGTAGAAACGTACAGCAGGTCCGAACGCGCATAGAACGCGTCCTGGGTGCCGTTGCCGTGGTGGACGTCGTAGTCGAGGACCGCGATGCGCCGGGCGCGCCCGTGGGCGAGCAGCCACGCGGCGGCGATGGCCACGTTGTTGAAGACGCAGAAGCCCATCGCCCGATCCGGTGTGGCGTGGTGGCCGGGCGGACGCACCAGGCAGAACGCGTTGTCGTTTTGACCGGAGGCGACTCGGTCCACGCCCTCGATCAGGCCGCCGGCCGCGCGCAGCGCCGCGTCCCAGGAATCGACCGAGACAACCGTGTCCGAGTCGATGTGTCCACCGCCAGCGGCGATGAACTGTCGCATGGCCTCGACATGTGTCGAGCTATGGATCAGCAGCAGATCCTGCTCGTCGACGGGCGCTGGCTCCCAGACGTCGAGTCGCTCCCAGGTGCCTTGCCCGCGCAGATGCTGGACAATGGCGCGCAACCGGTCGGGCCGCTCCGGGTGCTGTGCACCCGTCGCGTGCCGCAGAAATGCCTCGGAGTAGGCGAGACCGGTGTGTGTGATGCCTGACTAGCTTACGAAGTGCTGGAGGCTGCGCCGGGCGACAGGCGCGGCACGGGCTGCAGCGTCGGACGCTCGCGTGGTGCTTCGGGTTGTGGCGGCTGAGGCGTCTCGGCGTGCGAACCAGGCGGAATCGGCGGCTCACCGCGGAACACGCGCTCGAGGTTTTCGCCATCCAGGGTTTCGACCGAGATCAGCGCGCTTGCCAGGTGATCCAGGACATCGCGATGTTCCGTGATGATCTGGACTGCCTGCGCGTAGCCTTCGTCGATCAGACGGCGGATCTCCTCGTCAATCGCCTCGGCGGTCTTTTCGGAGTAGTTCTTCTGCTCGCCGATTTCGCGACCGAGGAACACCAGCTCCTCCTTATGACCGAGGGCGACCGTGCCCAGGCGCTCGCTCATGCCGTATTCCTTGACCATCTTGCGGGCGATATTGGTCGCCTTCTCGATGTCGTTTTCGGCACCTGTCGAGATCTCGCCGAAGACCACCTGCTCGGCCGCGTGGCCGCCCAGAGCCGAGGCGATGCTGGCTTTGAACTGACTCTTGGTCATGTAATAACGGTCTTCAGGCGGCAGGGGACGCGTGTAGCCGCCCATCATGCCGCGGGCGATGATCGTGATCTTGTGCACCGGGTCATGGTGTTCGAGGAAGCGCATCGCAACCGCGTGGCCGCCCTCGTGGTAGGCGGTGAGCTGCTTTTCCTTGTCGGACATGACGCGGCTCTTGCGCTCGGGACCAGCGATAACGCGATCGATGGCTTCCTCGAGCTCGGACATGCCGATGGTCTTCTTGTTACGCCGAGCGGCCAGAATGGCGCCCTCATTGATCAGGTTGGCGAGGTCCGCACCCGAGAAGCCGGGCGTGACTTTGGCCAGCACCGCGAGCTCGACTGTCTTGTCGAACGGCTTGCCCTTGGCGTGGACTTCGAGGATTGCCTTGCGGCCGTTGATGTCAGGAGCCGGCAGCACGACCTGACGGTCGAAGCGACCCGGCCGCAGGAGGGCGGGATCGAGCACGTCGGGGCGGTTGGTGGCGGCGATGACGATCACGTTGGTGTTCGAGTCGAAGCCGTCCATCTCGACCAGGATCTGGTTCAGGGTTTGCTCGCGCTCGTCGTGCGAGCCGCCCAGACCCGCGCCACGCTGTCGGCCGACGGCGTCGATCTCGTCGACGAAGACGATGCACGGCGCGTTGCGCTTGGCCTGATCGAACAGGTCGCGCACGCGGCTGGCGCCGACGCCGACGAACATCTCGACGAACTCGGAACCGGAGATGCTGAAGAACGGCACGCCGGCTTCACCCGCGACGGCGCGGCTGAGCAAGGTCTTACCTGTGCCTGGCGGGCCCACGAGCAGCACGCCTTTCGGGATGCGCGCACCCAGGGCGGCAAACTTTTCGGGATACTTCAAGAACTCGACGACCTCTTGAAGCTCCTGCTTCGCCTCCTCCACGCCGGCGACGTCCTGGAAGGTAATCGTGGGCTTGTTGCCCATGAACATGCGCGCGCGGCTCTTGCCGAAACTCAGGGCCTGGTTGTTCGAGCCCTGGGCCTGCCGCATCATGAACAGCAGAATGGCGCCGAAGAAGATCAGCGGCAGCAGGTTGACGAGAATGCCCAGCCAGTTGCTAATCTGGGGTGGATCTTTGACCGTGTAGCTGACGTTGGCCAGTTCGTCCGGAGTGACGCCAAAGTTGTGCATGGCGTCGAGGAAGTTGTCCCGACCGGTCCGCGTCGTAAACTTCTGATCCGCGCCGCCAGGGACACTCGCGGTCGCCACCACGCGATCGTCAGTGACCTCGATCGTCTTGACCTGGCCGGCCTTGATTTTCTGAGCCAGATCGTTCAGAGCAATTGGCTTGACGTCAGGTGTCCCACCTTGCTGTACGACCGTAAAGAAGAGCGCGATGATCGCGACCAGGATGATGAGATAGACGAAGCTGTTTCTCAGCCACTTCGTGTCCATGCGCGGTGGGACCCTCCCGGGTGCTGGCATTATACGCGTGGGACTCTCACATCCCAGGTTTTCTCAACTCCGAGTCTGTTCAATCGCTGTCGCAACCTCGAGCTCTCTCAACCTCGAGCCCAACCTGTCGCCGCTGGCGCGCGCGGCCTCCCCGCCGCAAGCTGAACGTCTCCGATTCCATGCGGAGCTCCACCCCGTACGGCAAGTGATACGTCTGGTGCGTCACGCCGGTTTGCAATAAGTCCAGCGCATCTTCGACGGGTGCGTCCGCGACGTCCACCAGGCCACCCACCAGCGAGGCAATCTCGACGCGCAGCAGGCGCCGTTGCAGCGCGCGCGGCTGGCCCCGAAACAGCCGCAGATCGAACGTCTGATCGTGAACCAGGTGCGACGATCGCTCGGCGACGAGCGCGTCAAGCGCCGCCAGGTCGTCGGCCGCCAGGTCAGCGGTACGTGCCAGAACCGTGCGGATGGCCGGATTGAACTGCTCCAGCAGCGGCAATACGTCCAGTCGCACGCGATTGCGCGTATACGCCCGCGTGCGGTTGGAGGCGTCCTCGACAAGCGGCAATCCGGCCTGGCTGCAGTACGCGAGCGTGGTCGCCCGCTGGACCTTGAGCAGCGGTCGGACCACTCGGACTCGACTGGTCTGGGCGAAGGCCGCCGACATGGGCGGACCGAGTCGGCTGAGATCGAACGAGTCATCCATGCGCATACCCGCCAGACCCAGCAGGCCGGTACCGCGCACCAGATTGAGCAGCAGCGTTTCCGCCTGGTCGTCCGCGCTGTGCGCCACCAGGACGGCGGCCGCCCTGTGCTGACGGGCCGATTCGGCCAGCGCCTGGTAGCGAGCGGCGCGCGCGACCTGCTGGATCGACGCCCGTTTGAGCCTCTGGCGATAGCCGGCCACGTCAAGACGAGAAACGTCGCACGTGACGCCGATGGCGCGTGCCAGTTCGACGACTCGCCGCGCGCTGTCCGCGGAGTCCGCGCGCAGGGTGTGGTCGACGTGGACGGCGATCAGGTCGAGCTGGCGGCGCGAGTGGACCAGGGCGTGGAGCAGGCAGCTCGAGTCCTGACCGCCAGAAAAGCCAACGACCAGCTTCGTGCCGGGCGCAAACACATCCGGGACGCGCAACATGGCCCGGCGCAGCTCGCGGCGGACCACCTCTGCTGACCTGGACATGGCGTCAGCGCAATCAGAGCGTGATCAGTGGAAGAAGTAATCCCACCACTGTCGCCACGTCGGCTCGGGCGCCGGCGGTGGCGCGGGCTGCTGGTCCGTCACGGCGGACGCCGCGCCTGGCGTCGAGCCGTCGGCCGAGACGAGCACCAGCGGATGATCCCCGGGCTTGATCAGCCCCAGTTGTTCGCGTGCGATGGCCTCGATCGCCGCGTCTGTCCGCGCCTGTTCGATCTGTTGCTGCAGCTGCACGTTCTGCTGCCGCAGGCCGACGATCTGCGTGCGCAGCGCGTCCGCCTGCTGATTCAGCTGATAGTTCTCGACCGCCTTCTGCCCGGTCATGACCAGCGCATACAGCAGTAGCGGCACCGCCAGCACGGCCGCCAGGCGCAGCGCCAGCGGCGGCGGACCAATTGGTCGACGCACGACGACCACCGGATCGTCCACGCCGCGCCTCACCGCGCCCCCCAGGTCTCGGCCAGCTGCATGCGGCGGCCCAGGGCCGGATGTGTCGCCAGGAGCACTTCGGACCAGCGCGGCGGCCATAGCTCCACCAGGTTCTGACAGCCGAGTCGCTGCATCGCGCCGGCGAAGGCCGCGGGATCACGGGTGAGCTTCAGTGCGAAGTGGTCGGCGCCGCTCTCCAACCGTCGCGACCACCAGTTCAGCAGCGGCGACAGGAGAAGGAAGTACAGCTCCACGACACACAGCAAGACCGGGTAGCCAGGCACGTAGCTCAAACTCGGCAAGCTCAGAATCGGCAAGGCGCTCGCCAGCCCCGCCGACGCGACGAACAGTCCGACCCAGATCAGGACCGCGTTGCCAAGCAGCAGCCGCTGCACGTCGTGGTGCACGTGGTGGCCAAGCTCGTGGGCGACTACCGCGTCGACCTCGCCAGACGAAAACTCGGCCAGCAGCGTGTCGGCG
>JAFAWJ010001031.1 GCA_019242065.1 Chloroflexota bacterium | reverse complement strand
ACGGAGATCGCGCCGACCGTGCCTGCCGGCGCCGCGAGTGCGGCGGCCTTCGAGCCGGCGATCGCCCCGGCGGTCTGGATCAGGAAGGGCTGAATGGCGATGAACGTCGCGACGGTGAGATTAGCCCCGATTGCGGCGCCAATCGAGCCGGCAATCGGCACCGCTCCCAGCCCGGCCATCATGCCCAGCGCCGCGGCCGTGTCGCCGGAGATGGCTTGCAGCGACGCATCGGACTGGTAGGCCCCGTACGCGGCTGCCACGCCGTAGGCCGCGAAGTCGGCACTCGTCGGCGGGTTGGGCCGCCCGAACGTCGGGAAGACACCGTTGCCGCACGCGGTACCGCGGTTGTAGGTGAACCCGTTGGGCGGCGTGAATCGACACGGGTTCTGGTTCCACTGGTTGTAGTCGTCGATCGCGATGTTGGCGGCGTCGATCCGCTTCTGGCGCACGGCCTTTGTCAGACCGGCGATCGCGGTCGCCTCGTCAGGGGTGCGGTCGCTGGCTGGTTTCCGGTAAGCGGCGAGCAGGTTCGCAAACAGATACGCGCGTACGTCGCTGCGGGCCCAGCCCAGCACCCGATCCCGGTCGCTGGCCGGCAGCTGGTGCAGCGCCAGCACGCCGTCGATCGCCTGGTTCTCGAGACGAATCTCCGCTGGACCGTCGATCGGACAGTACTGGAAGATGCGTCCCTGGCCGCCGCAGGTGACGACCTGGACTCCGCTGGGCGGCGGCGTCGCGGACGGGCGGACCGTGTAATTCGGCGTAGGGGTGCCCTGGACGGTGACGGGCTGGCTCGGAATCGACTGGGCGGCGGCCGGCTGAACCTGGGGTCCCACGGCGACGAGAACGGAAAGGCAGGCCGCCGTGAGTCGCAGGACCAGAGGCTTGCCGATGTGAGTGCGCATGGGGAAGTCCTCGATTTCGTGCGTAGTCGTTGAGTTGAGTTGAGTGGAGTGGAGTGGAGTGGAGTGGAGTGGAGAAAACGTCAGTTCGAGTGCGCGACAACGCGTCCAGCACCTGACCTGGGGTGCTGGACGCCTGATGGACCTGAGCGTTATTGGCGGCTGCGCTCCACAAGTGTGGCCAGGGTACGCTGGGCTTCGAGCAGCTGCTGTTGCTGGGATTGCAGCGTCTGCAGGGCTGTCGCATTGTCTCGCACGGCTTCCTGCGCGCGCGCGTCCTGGGCGGCGCTGGTCACGTTCTGGCCGACCAGGATGATCGGCAGCAGCACCAGCTGCAGGAACGACTGGGAGAACCAGGCGATACCTGTCACGGTGTCGCCTTCGACGAACGCGGCGAAGGCTTGCGGCAGCGAAACGAGCGCGACGATGACGAACAGATACGCGGCCCAGGTGGTGCCGACGCTCCTGGTGATCAGCACGGCCAGCCAGTCGTTGAATCGGCTCACAAGATTGGTGCTGGCTTTCTGAGTGCGGGCCTCGTCTGCGCTTGCGGGCTGCCAAGTCGGTTGGTTCGAGCTGACCTGGGAGGGTGTTGGTGTGTAGTCAAACGTCGTCATGGGTTGCTCCTGCTGGATGTCTTCGCGGTGGTGAACCATCTGCGTGTCATCAGCATGCGCCGCGGTAGTGTGTCCCAACAGACACACCGCCCGAACACCTGCCCGCACAGTTGGCAGCCGCCCAGGAAACCCGAACAGTTACCCAAACACCCGGCGAACGGCGTTAGTATCGGGGCGAGCCGAACCTCGGGTACTGGCTCACATCTGATCTCGAATGGACGATCACGCCTCACCCTTCGCCGAACAGCTGCGGAGCTTTCGCCTGCGCGCCGGCCTTACCCAGGAGGGGCTGGCGGAGAAGGCGGGACTGGCCACCGGCGGCGTTGCCGCGCTGGAACGTGGCGTCCGCCGCGCACCCTATGCGAGCACGCTCGGCGCACTGTCGGACGCGCTCGACCTCTCGGCGGAGGAGCGAACCCGCTTCGCCCTGGCGGCGCGCCGGCCGCGCGACGGTGGTCAACGTGCTCCATCGCCCGCACCGTCCGGTCGATCACTCCAGCCCGGCCAAACGCGGCTGCGGGCGCCGCTGACCAACCTGGTCGGTCGCGACGCGGAGTTGGCGACTGCGCGCGCGTTGATGGACCCTGCCGAGTCGGCGGCACGGCTGTTGACGCTGGTTGGGCCTGGCGGAGTCGGCAAGACCGCGCTCGGACTCCACGTCGCCGCCGAGATCCAGGATGAGTTCGAGTCGGCCTGGGTCGTCGAGCTCGCGCCGCTGGCAGAGGCGGCGCTGGTACCCGAGACGGTCGCGGCCGTCCTCGGCGTGCCCGAGAATCCGCCGACGTCGCCACTGGACGGGCTGGCGCGCTTTCTCGCGGACCAGTCGGCGTTGCTGGTGCTGGATAACTGCGAGCACCTGCTCGAAACGTGTGCTCAGCTGGCCGACCAGTTGCTGGCCGAGTGTCCAGGGCTACGTCTGCTGGCCACCAGCCGCGAGCCGCTGCAACTACCGATCGAGCGCGTCATACGCCTGAGTGCCCTGGCGACACCCGAGGCAGACACGGCACTCGGTGTGGACGAGCTGGCCGAGTACGCCGCGGTCCAGCTCTTCGTCAGCCGGATTCAGGCCTTCAACCCCGAGTTTCAGCTCGGCGCCGGCAGCGCTCCGGTCGTGGCCAGGGTGTGCGCCCGCCTGGAAGGTATTCCCCTGGCGCTGGAGCTGGCCGCGGCGCGGCTCCAGGTGTTGTCCCTGGAGCAGCTCGCCACGCGGCTCGACCACGCGCTCAGCGTGCTGGGCGGCGGTGGCCGGACGATGCCCGCGCGCCAGCAAACGCTGCGTGCCACCCTCGACTGGAGCTACCAGCTCCTGACGGAAGCGGAGCAGTCGGTGTTTCGGCGACTTGCGGTCTTCGCCGGCGGCTGCGAGCTGGAGGCCGCCGAGGCGGTGTGCCAGGGCGACCGGATTCCTGGCGAGGACGTGCTGGACCTGATCGCGCAGCTGGCCAACAAATCGTTAGTCGTGGTCGCCAGTGACGGGGCGGCCGCGCGGTACCGGCTGCTCGAACCGGTGCGCCAGTACGCGGAGGACCAGCTCGCGCTCGCGGGCGACCGCGAGGCGGTGCTGGAACGCCACGCCAGCTGGTTTCTTGGTGTGGTGGAGCGCGCCAGTCCGGAGTTGGGTGGCTCGCAGCAGGTCGAGTGGCTGAATCGACTCGACGGCGAGTACGACAACGTGCGCGCCGCGCTGCGCTGGCTGCGCGAGCAACACGACGGCGACCGTGAGCTACGCCTGGCGCTCGGCCTCGCCCCGTACTGGGAGGGGCGCGGATATTTGCGCGAAGGTCGCCGCGCGCTCGAAACCGCACTGGATAGGGTGCGGACCGCCGCGACGCCCCTCGAGGGCCGCCGGAACGCTCCGCACGCAACCGAGCGCAGTGCGATGACGCCCGATGGCAGTACGCAGCCAACCGCGCAAGACCGTGGCCGGCCGCCAGACAGCCAGCGCGAGCGGGATGCCCTGCAGGCAGCCGGGCGGCTTGCCCACTGGCAGGCCGACTTCGACGCGGCGCAGGCTCGCTTCGAGGAGAGCCTGTCGCTGAGCCGCGAGCTCGACGACGCCGCCGGTGTTGCCGCGGCGGTCGCCTGGCTCGGCACCCTCGAGTGGCGCCGCGGCCGGTACGACGAGGCGGCCGCGTTGCTCGAGGAGAGCCTGACCGCGCA
>JAFAWJ010001180.1 GCA_019242065.1 Chloroflexota bacterium | reverse complement strand
GAGTTCGGGACGCGAAGCAGCGACGCTATTTCTGACGACGACACGACGAACTAGGCAGCGACAGTACACACAAAACAGCGGCCGCGGGGACCACGACAGATAAACGGTCGCTCCGGGATGGCAAAAGTGCCAAGCCACGGGACATATGAACGGTGGCCACGGGACGGCAAAAGTGCCATGCCCACGCGGCCACCGTTGAAAAGGCGTGCTGAAGCTTACGGGTTGGTGCTCGAGCCCCCCGTCGTGCCGGAGCCGCTGCTGGTCGTGCCGCTACTGCCGGTGCCGGTGTTGCTCGAGGTGCCAGTGTTGGCGCTGCCGCCGTTGTTGGCCGGGGCGGGCACGTTCGGCTGCGCTGGCGGGTTCACGTTGATGCTGGTCGGCGCGGGATTGACGTTGATATTCGTGGTGCTACTACCACTCGAGGCACCCAGGTGCATGGGTCCGGTGAACAGGTACCACACCACCACGGCCAGCACGGCCAACACGATCAGCACGGTGATCAGGTTGATCCCAGCAGCCGCGCTGCGGTCCCCTGAGCTGTCGACCACCTCGACCGGCTCGCGCCCGGGGTTCACGTTGATCTGATTCATTCAGCTTCTCTCCCTCTACGTACGACGAAGTCTTGTCCAGGACTGTGGGCTTGAGAACGCAGTCGGCGTGCCAGGCTCAGGCGCCGTCGCGTTGCGCCTGGCTTCGGACGAGGTTGATCGTCGTGTCGCCGTGCGCATTCCAGCGCTGCTCGTGGATAGTCGAGACGTCGCGCAACTGACGAACGATGGCGGCTGCGTTGTCAGCCGCGCCGATGACCTCGGCGGCGATGTCGCGCAGGTGGGGCGGCAGATCCGGTGAGCCGATCAGCATCTCCGCGAAGCCGCGCGCTACGGCCAGCTGATTGTTGAGCTCGTGCTGGGCGGTGCGCGCCGCCAGCAGGACGCCGTCCAGTCGGGCGTGCTCGAGCGCCACCAGCGCCGCGGCGGCGGTGCTCGCGAGCATGTCGAGGAGCTCGGCGTCCGCGGAGGTAAAGGCACTCTCATGAGCGTGCGCGGCGTCGTTGCCGACCGCCAGCGTGCCGACCAGCCGCCCCTGATGCATCAGCGGCACCGCGACGGCCGAGTTCATGTGCGCCCGCTTCAAGATGGGATCGAGCTGGTCATCGTCGCTGTGCGTCAGTACCGGCTGACGGGATTGCGCGGCGCGGCCGCTCGCACCCTCGCCCAGTCGCAAGCGCAGTGCGCCGCGGATCGGGGCGGTGGAGGCGACCGGTACTAGCCGGCGACTGTCCTCGTCCCAGCACGTGACCACGCCCGCCGCGCCACCGACCAGCTGGATGGCTTCGTTCAAAAGCTCGTCGACCAGGCGGGCTGGATCTGCCTCGGCCGCGAATTGCCGCGTCATGCGCAGCAGGGCTTCCTGACGGCGGTGAACGACCGTCACGCGTTCGGCGGCGATCAGGCGCGCTTCGAGATCGTCAATGTTGAAGGGCTTGGCGACGAAATCGTCGACGCCCGCCTGCACGCCCGCCAGCTTGTGTTCGGTATCCCCCAGCGCCGTGAGCAAGATGAAATAGGTGTACGGCGCGCCAATTCGCGAACGCACTTCGCGACAGAGCTGGACGCCGTCGAGACCGGGCATCATCCAGTCACTCACGACGACGTCGGCGCCGCTGGCGTCGTAGAGTGCCAGAGCGTGCGCGCCGTCGCCGGCACCGCAGGTCACATGACCGAGATCAGCGACGACCTGTTGCACCAGTGCCCGGACATGGGAGTCGTCGTCGGCAATCAGGACTCGAATTGGGGGCCTCCACCCGCCGAACGGGGTGCAGCGCGTGTGCCACGCTCACGGTGTGGCGGCCATTCGGGACGCCGAGATTGGCCGCGAGGCCCTATAACAGAGCGCGTTAGCGAAACGTGACTGTAGCGTGGGCGAACTGAACACTCGTTCTATACTGAGGTGAACATGGCAGCCCCGGGTGCCGCGGCCCTCACCGATGAGGAGCGGTTTTCTAAAACACAGAGCGACTACACCTCCCGAGACATCCAGGTCCTGGAGGGTATTCAGGCCATCCGCCACCGGCCGGCCATGTACATCGGCTCGACCAGCACCAGTGGCCTCGTTCACCTGATCTGGGAAGCGCTCGATAACGCGGTCGACGAAGCCGTGGCCGGCTTCGGCAAACAGATCTGGGTCGACGTCGACCAGGACGGGGTGGTGCGCGTCGCCGACGAAGGCCGCGGCATGCCCTTCGACCAGATGACCTACCACGGCAAAAAGCTGCCCAGCGCCACGGTGCTGCTGACCGTGCCGCATTCGGGCGGCAAGTTCGCCGAGGGCGCCTACAAGACAGCTGGCGGTCTGCATGGCGTGGGCGCGACGGTCATCAACGCGCTGTCGGACTGGCTCGAGCTCGACATCTGGCGCGACGGCCAGCACTTTTCCCAACGCTTCGAGCGCGGCAAGCCCCTGGCACCGCGCATCACGCCGGCCGATCCGAAAAAACACGGCACGCAGCTGCGCTGGCTGTTCGACCGAACCATCTTCGACCACGACGCCTACTATCCGCGCGAGACGCTCGAGCGTCGGTTGCAGGCCGCGGCACACCTGAACCGCGGCCTGGCACTGCACCTCTCGGTGTGGGATGACGAGCAGGAAGTCGTCGTCAGCAAGACGTTTCTTTCGCGCGAAGGCCTGGCTGACTTCGTCCGCTCCGCGAGCCCACCTGGCGTCGAGCCGCTGTTCAGCAAGCCCATCACCTTCAGCCAACTGCGCGAGCAGGTGCTCGTCGAAGTCGCCATCCTGCCCAATCGCGGGTACAAGCTCGACCTGCACTCGTTCGCCAACGCGGTCCGTACGCCGGATGGCGGGGTGCACGAACGCGGCTTCAAGGCGGCGCTTACGCGGGTGGCCAACGACTACGCGTCCAAGATGGGCATCATCAAAAACCGCGACAAAGAGGCCTTCAAACCTGAGGTCATCCAGCAGGGGCTTGTCGCGGCGATCTCCGTCAAACTGAAGGACCCGCAATTCGAGGGGCAGACGAAGAACAAGCTGAACAACGCGCCCGTCGAAGGCATCGTTCGATCAGTGGTGATC
>JAFAWJ010001009.1 GCA_019242065.1 Chloroflexota bacterium | reverse complement strand
GAGCGCCACCGCCTCCCCCTGGGCGATGGAGAAGCTGATGCCTTGCACGACGTGGCTCGCGCCGTAGAAAGCGTGCAGATCCTTGACCTCAAGCATCGCGGCGACCGCGCAGGAACACGCGCCGAACGTCGGCCGAGTCGAAGACCTCGTCGGCGCTGCCCTCGGCTAGCTTTTTGCCTTCGGCGAAGGCCGTCACGCGATTGGCCACACTGCGCACGACGTGCACGTCGTGCTCGGCCATGACGACGGTCGCCGAGTTTGAGACGACCACGCGTTTGAGCAGGTCTCCGAGGCGCGCGCGCTCGTGGGCGCTCATGCCGGAGCTGGGCTCGTCGAGGAGCAGCAGGCGCGGGCGGCCGCCGAGGGCCACGGCGATTTCGAGCTGCCGCTGCTGACCGTGGGACAGCAGCTCGGCGGGCACGTTCGCGGCTGGACGCAGGTCGACCAGGGTGAGCAGGTCGGTGGCCAGCGCCACGTCGTCGGCTTTGCTTTTGAGTCGGAGGAGGCCGAACAGGCCGCGATGAGCCTGGACGGCGAGGACTACGTTTTCGAGACAGGTGAAGCCGGGGATGATGCTGGTCAGCTGAAAGGAGCGGCCGATGCCGGCGCGGGCGCGTGAGCTGGGGGTGCTGGTGCCGAGGGCCTTGCCGTCGAAGATGATGTCGCCGGAGGTTGGCAAAATCTGGCCGCCGAGCAAGTTGAGGACGGTCGACTTGCCAGCGCCGTTAGGCCCGATGAAGACGTGGATGTCGTGCTCGCGTACGTCCAGGTCGACGCCGTCAACGGCCTTGAACTGCCCATATGATTTGGACAAGCCGCGGGTCGAGAGTAAAGCCGCGGTTTCCACCGTCGGTCAGGCGGCGACGGTGGCGCCGGATTTGACGCCCAGAACTTGTGCGGGGTTGTCGCGGACCATCCCGCGAACGTCGGCCTCGGCAAAGCCGTTGTCGAGCAGCCGGTCGATGAACATGCCCAGGCCCTCGTCGGGATACGGCGCCGTCGTCTGGCCCAGGTCCGTCGCCAGGATGGTGCTCTCCGGCCCAACCTCACGGATGTTGGCGTACACCTGCTCCCAGCTGATCTTGCCCGTATTGGGCGTGGTGAAGCAGCGCTCGAAGTACACCCCGTAGCGCGCCAGCTCCTGCTGCTCGGGAATGCTCAGCAGGGTCGTCGGGAACTCGGGATGGGTGATCACGATACGCTTGACGCCCACGTCCTGTGCCGCCTTGACCACGGGCAACACCTCGGATGGGCGGATGTGCGAGGTCGCGAGCACCATGTCGTGCTTGGCGATGATTTCCAGGCACTGCCGCGTCGCGTCGGTCACGCGGCCGTCTTCGGTCACGTTCAGGAACGAGCCAGCAATGCCGAGGGCGCGCATCTCGCGGGCGATGCTCATCCAGTACGGGAGCTTGCTTTCGTCGCGCTGACCGGCGATGGCCTCGAGCTCGTTGGCGTTGTCAACCGACGGCAGCCAACACACGCGCGTGCCGAGGCGCCCGGCGATATCCAGGGCGAGCGGGTTGAGGCCGCCGACCGAGTTGTTGAGGGCAATCGCGCCAAATGCCTGCACGCCGGGCACGATCTCGTTGACCAGTGTGGCGCGGTCGGCAGTACAGATGTAGTGCGACTTCAGCACAAAGCCCGCCATGTGGCGGGCCTTGAAGCGCCGCGCGAGCTCGATGTCGTTGAACTTGCGAGGCAAGACGTCGGGAGCGCTGTGGATGTGGGTGTCGAAGGCACCTTCCAGCAGGCCTTCGACGGTCTTCGGGTCAGCCATGCTACCCGGGAGTGTACTAGGACCGGGCTTCGAATCAGCCCGAAGGCGGACTCAGCTTGCCCGCCGCGGCGGTGTCGACCATCCAGATCGCTTCGCCGGGTGTCGGTCTGACGATCTGAGCCGGACGCTCGTCCGGCGCATACGGCCCCTCGAGGACTTGCTGGAGCATGCTGGCCTTGGCATCTCCGGCAACCAGGAAGACCACCTCGCGACCGAGGTTCAGGACGACGGGCGTCAGCGAGATTCGCCACATGCCCACCTCGGGCACGTATTCGGCGACGACCCAGCGCTTTTGCTCGTGAAGCGCGGTCAGCCCGGGAAAGAGCGAGGCGGTGTGGCCATTGTCGCCCATGCCCAGCAGGATCATGTCCAGGCGCGGCGGCTCGGTGTTGAAGAACGTTTCGAGCTGCCGCTGGTAGTCGACGGCGGCGTCATCGGGCGGCAGCTCGCCGCGCATGCGGTGGACGTGTGCCGCCGGGATGTCGACCCGGCTGAGCAGCGTCTCGTCCGCCATGCGATAGTTGCTCTGCGCATCGTCGGGCGGCACGCAGCGCTCGTCGCCGAAGAACACGTGGACACGTGTCCAATCGATCTGCTCGCGAAGGGGCGAGCTGGCCAGGCGGCGATGCAGGTCGCGTGGCGTCGACCCACCCGACAGGGCGATGCTGAAGGCGCCGCGGGCATCGATCGCCGCCTGGGCTTGTTCGACGATGTGTCGGGCAGCGGCGTCCGCCAGCGCCGCGGGATCCGGAAGAACGCGAATCACGGTCATGCAGGTATGTAGACTCACGTCAATACTAGCTCTGAGGCGCTACCAGGCAGTTAGCATCGGCGTGTGTGGAAGCGGCGCCTGGCGCCGTACGTCATTGCCCTGGTGAGCGTCGGCCTGGCGACGCTCGTCGCCCTGCCTATTTATCCGGATGACGGCGACTTTCCGCCGCTGCTGTTGCTGGTAGCCGTGGCGCTCACCGCGTCGTTTGGCGGCTTCTGGCCCGCCGCGCTGGCGACCAGTCTCGGCTTTCTGTCGCTGGATTATTTCTTCGAGCAGCCGGAGTGGAGCCTGGCCATCAGTGCCCTGGGCACCTCACTGGACCTGGTCGCGTTCGTGCTGGTGGCCGTGCTGCTGGGCGTGTTGAACGCGCGACTGCGCCACGCGCGCGAGCGCGCAAACGAGGCACGCACCGAGGCCGAGGTGGCGCTGCATTCGCGTGACGAAGCGCTGGCTATCGTCTCCCACGACTTGCGGACGCCGCTGACGGCCATCAAGACCTCGGTCTCCACGCTGCGCAATCCCGGCATGCCGCTCGCCGACAGCACGCGCGGCGAGCTGCTGAGCACCATCGAAGCCGAGGCCGACCGCCTGGTGCACTTCGTGGGCGACGCCCTGGCCATGAGCCGACTGGAATCCGGCATTACTCCCGATCCGCAGTGGAACGCCCTCGGCGAGATCGTTGCCGCGGTGCTGGACCGCAGCACTCCGATCCTGGCCGATCGACCGGTGAGCTTCGACGTCCCCGACACGTTGCCGCTGGCGCGCTTCGACGCGGGTTTGCTCGACCAGGTGCTGAGCAACGTCATCGAAAATGTGGGCATGCACACGCCCTCGGGAACGCCCGTTTCGATCGTGGGGCGGGTCGAGAACGGTACAGTACGCGTCGAGGTGAGCGATGGCGGTCCGGGCATCCCTCGCGAGGCGCGTGAGCGCATCTTTGCCAAGTTCGAGCGGCTCGGCGATCACGGTGTGGGAACAGGTCTGGGGCTGGCCATTGCTCGAGCGGCGGCTACCGCCCAGGGCGGTGACGTGCTGATCGACGACAGTCCACTGGGTGGCGCCCGCTTCGTCGTGCTGGTGCCCAACCTGCCTGGAGGTGGATCGAGCAATGCCAGTTGACCAGGAGCCCAGCATTCTGATGGTGGATGACGATCCGCACGTCATTCGTTCGGTGCGCGCTGCCCTGGAGAGTCACGGGTATCGCGTCCGATCCGCCGCCTCGGGCCCCATCGCGCTGGACGCGTGCGTCGCCGAGCGGCCCGACGTGGTGCTGCTGGACCTGGCGCTGCCTGGCATGGACGGCGTCGAGGTGTGTCGGCGGCTGCGTGACTGGAGTCGGGTGCCGATCCTGGTACTGTCGGCGCGCGTGCACGAACACCAGAAAGTCCAGGCCCTCGACGCCGGCGCGGACGACTACATCACCAAGCCGTTCGGCACCGAGGAGCTGCTGGCGCGCATTCGCGCCGCGCTGCGCCGCGACCAGGCTCGGCGGGACGACGAGCCAGTCATTAGCGCCGGCGGCCTGGTCATCGACATGCTGGCCCGACGGGTGAGCGTCGACGGTCGGGAGGTCCACCTCACGCCGACCGAATACGAGCTCTTGCGCGTGCTGGCCACCAATCCTGATCGCGTGCTGACCCACGGTTACCTGTTGCGAACCGCGCTAGGGGCTGGCTACGAGGACGCGCTGGATAATCTACGCACGTTCATCGCGCAGCTGCGGCGCAAGCTGGAACGCGAGCCGAACCGTCCCCGCTGGATCCTGACCGAACCAGCCGTCGGCTATCGGTTCCGTCCGGAGACGTGAGTCACCCGCGGCCGTACGTCGTCCTCAACGTGGCCGCCAGCGCCGATGGCAAGATCGATACGCGCGAGCGGCGCGGGGCGGCGATCTCGTCCGACCGTGACCGTCAGCGGGTTGACGAGCTGCGCGCCTCGGTGGACGCGGTGATGGTTGGCAGCCACACGTTGCACGACGAGGATCCGCGGCTGACGGTCAAATCCGACGCGCTGCGCGCCGAGCGTCTGGCTCGCGGCCTGCCCGAGAATCCCGCGAAAGTCGCGGTTGCGTCGCACCTGGATCTGGCGCCCGACTGCCGTTTTTTGACGAGTGGGCCGTCACGCGTGATCCTGTTCGTACCGCGAGGTGCCTCTTACGGTGGTATGGGGGACGTGGAAATTCACGAGGTTGGCGACGAACGCGTCGATCTCGTCCAGGCGATGGCCGTCCTGGCGCGACTTGGCCCGCGGCGCGTCCTGGTCGAGGGCGGCGGCACGCTCAACTTCGAGCTCCTGCGTCTGCGACTGGTCGACGAGATTCAGGTCTATCTCGGGCCCCTGATCTTCGGCGGCGCCACCGCGCCCACGCTGGCCGACGGTGCTGGCTTGCCACGTGAGCAGGCCATTGCGCTCGCGGCCCCGTCGGTCGACGTGTGGCCCGACGGGGGAGTGCTCCTGCGGTATATGGTGAAGCTGTCGTGAGTGAACACAGTGTGCGGCTGACCATCAACGGGCAGCC
>JAFAWJ010000906.1 GCA_019242065.1 Chloroflexota bacterium | reverse complement strand
GCGCCGCGGCGGTGACTGGCATGCGCTCAGCTTACCTTTACCTCGGCGCCGGGACGGTGACGGACAGCACCCAACCCACGCGGCCGTCGTCACCGCGGATCTGGGTCCACTCACCCTGCCGCTGGAGGACGGTCACGGTGGCGCCCTCATCGTAGCCTCTGCCCGGGAGCCGCTGACCGCCCGGACTGTCCCGCAGGGCGACGCCCTGGCCGTCGGTGTTGGTGACCTGGACGCGTTGACCGGACGGCGTGGGGCTGGCGGCTCGCGCCGAGGGCGATGGCGCGACGACAGCGGGGCGGGTCGTCGGCGCCGAGGCGGCGGCGGACGTCGTGGCTGGCGGCGCGGGTGTGACGATCGGGTTACTGACGGCGATGGTGCCCGTGGGGATGGCGAAGACCTGGGCGACGGACGCACCCGAGGGCGACAGGAGTTTGGCGAACACGATGATGCCCACGGCCACGGGGACCGCCGTCAACAACACGGGCAACACCCAGTTTCGCCGCCCAGGTCGACTGGTTGCGGGACGCCGCCGCGGATCTGGCTGACCCGATGCCATTACCGGCGGCGGTGGTGGTGCGACATCCGCCCACTCGAACACCGCGAACGGCACGTGCTGCTCCGCATCCACACCACCGTCCAGCAAGCGCCCGTGCGGGCTGGCCCCACCCCGCGCCGTCACCCGCACCGACTCCCGAAAGCGCGCCACCGCGTCCGGATCGTCGGCCAGCTCCGGCCGCAGCACCTCCAGCATCACGTCCCGATCCAGCAACGTGTCCGCCGCCTGCCAGTACGTCGCGTCCGGCGCGCGCGAGACTTCGCGCAGAAGCTGGTAGCGATCGGCAATCAGGCGCGGCGCCACGGACTCGACTCTATACGATGTCTTACCGAATGGACGTGATGCCGCGCGGAACCAACCGCCGCCTGATCACGCTGGCCACTTTCGCGGCCACGTTCCTCGTCAGTCTGGACACCGCGGTGATGGCCACCGCCATGCCCACCGTGGTCACCCAGCTGGGCGGGATCGCCAGCTACGCGTGGGTCTTCAGCGCGTATCTGCTGGCCAGCACCGTCACCGTACCCGTGTACGGCAAGCTGGCGGACCTGTTCGGACGCAAGAGCGTGTTTCTGGCCTCAACGCTACTGTTCCTGGCCGGCTCCATGCTGTGCGGTGTCTCCCAGGACATGACCCAGCTGATCATCTTCCGCGTGGTCCAGGGCATCGGCGCGGGCGGCATCCAGCCCAGCACGCAGACCATCCTGGGTGACATCTACACCTTGCCCGAGCGGGCCAAGATCGCGGGCATCTTCAGCGCCATCTGGGGCATTTCGGGGCTGCTGGGACCGGCCATCGGCGGCCTGCTGACCGAGCACTTCACCTGGCGTGCTGTGTTTTATGTCAACGCGCCGGTCTGCATCGTGGCCATGGCCCTCATCTGGAAGTTCCTCCACGAGCACGTCGACCACCGTCGGGTGCGGATCGACTATCCGGGGGCGCTGCTGATCTCTGTCGGGGTCACCGCCCTGCTGCTGGGACTGCAAGGCGATCTGACGCTGGACGGCGTCCTCATACCCGCGAGCGGTCTGTTGGGTCTGGCGATCGTCTCGCTGGCGGTCTTCGTCGTCCAGGAACGCCGCCACCCGGAACCGCTGATCCCGCTGCAGATCTTCACCAATCGGGTCATCGTGGCCTGCACGCTGGGCGCAACGGCGGGCGGCGCCGCGTGGTTCGGCCTGCTGGCCTTCGTGCCGCCGTACCTGCAGAGCGTCCAGGGCGCCACGCCGCTGGTGGCGGGTCTGATCCTGGGCATCACCGACGTGGGCTGGACCATCGCCTCGACGACGATGGGCCGCACGGTCATGCGCGTCGGCCTGCGACCACCGGGTGTGATCGGCGGCTTGCTGGCCGCCGTCGGCTTCGCCGCGTATCGCTTCGTGCCCGTGGACAGCGGCCTCTGGGTACCCATGCTGATCAACTTCGAGATCGGCCTGGGACTGGGGTTGTTCCTGCCGCTGACGACGATCGCCGCCCAGAACGCGGTGGGCTGGAACTTGCGCGGCGTGGTGACTGGCATGAGCAGCTTCGCCCGTACCATCGGCGGCAGCATCGGCGTGGCGATCGCCGGGGTCGTGTTTGCCGCTGGCATTCAAGCCGCCAGCGCGACGGGGGTCGATCCGAATCTGCTCATGTCCGACGCGGGTCGCCTGCAGGTCGCGCCCGAAGAGGTGGCGGCACTGCAGGCGGCGCTGGCGCACACCCTGGGCGATGTGTTCCTGGTGTTCGTCGGCGCCGCGCTGTGCGCGACGGCGGCTCTCGCCTTCTTGCCGTCGCGCGTGCGCGAATTGTCGAGCGGCTCAGGCCGCCAGGAACTTGACCTTGTCGAACCTCCCGCCCAGGAGGTCCTGAGCCGAGGCGCCTAACCAGTCCTCCAGGACCGTGGCGTACGCGGAGCGGAAGTCGATGCCGAACTTCAGATCGCCATCGTCCAGGTCCGACAGGCTGGGGTGGTCGCCGTACAGACCACCCTTGACGCTCTTGCCGACCACGAACATGGGCCCCGCGGCACCGTGGTCGGTGCCCTGGCTGCCATTCTCCTTGACCCGCCGCCCGAACTCCGAGACGGTCATGGTCACCACCTGGTCGGCCAGGCCCTGGCCGGTGAGGTCGGCTTGGAACGCCGCCAGGCTGTCCGCCAGTTGCGACATCAGCGTGGCGTGTTGTGGCTTCTCGTTGGCGTGTGTGTCGAAGCCGCCAAGCTGCAGGTAGATCACGCGCGCGCCAACGTCCGAGCTGAGCATCTGGGCAACCTGCTGGAGCGTCTTGCCCAGCGGGTTGACGGGATACTGCGCTTTGGCCTGGTATTTCTCGGTCAGGCTGCTGAGCGTGTCGACACCCTGGCGGGTGGCATTCCACGTGTCGCCCACGAGTTGGAGCGCCGGCGTTGTCTGCGCGGGCCGGCTGGCCACCTGACTGAAGGTCTTGAGTAGTGGATCCTTCATCGACGGCAGCCGGCGGTCCACGACGAACTGGAACGTGCTGGTGTCCTGGATGGCGGCAATCGGCGCATGGGTGGTGTGCAGCGCCTGGGGCACGCTGGCGCCGAAGTTGACGCACTCGAACGGACTATCGCCGGCCTTGTAGATCTCGGCCATGAAGGCGCCCAGCCAGCCCTGATCGGGCGTGGGGCCGTCGGGTCGCGCGGTCTGCCAGATCTCCATCGAGCGGAAGTGGGAGCGATTGGGATTGGGATAGCCAACCCCCTGGAGGATCGCGAGCTGGCCGGAGTCGTACAGGGACTTGAAGGAGCCGAGATTGGGGTGCAGGCCGACCTTGTCGTTCAACTGGAGGACTTTGTCGGCGCTGATGCCGATCTGGGGTCGCAGTTGCTGGTAGAGGCCGTCGGCGTAGGGAATGACGGCGTTCAGGCCGTCGTGGCCGCCGCTCAACTGGAGGACCACTAAACTCCGCGGCGCGTTTGAGGTCCTGGTCGGTGCGTCTGCCGTGGACGTGGCGGCCGGCTGTCCCGTCGATCCGGGTGTATTGGCCTGTGTAGAAACGGCGGCCGATGTGTCGACCGAAACGGGTGTGGCTTGTGTGGCCGTCGTCCCCGACCCCTGCGCGCCTGGAGTTGACACCGCACCGGGCTGAGACACCGGAGGTTGGGTGAGTTGTGTCGGGCTGGTACACGCCGCCGCCAGTCCGGCGGCGGCGCCCAGTGCCCCCATCCGCAAAAAATTACGCCGCGTACTCTCAGTCATGCCGTTCACCCAACCTGGTAATCAGTACTTGCCAGCGTCAGCAGCATCAACCCCCGCAGACGCGCGTCCGCGGCGCTCTGCTGCTGCGCCGGATTCGGTTGGCCGGTAAATCCTGGCGGATAATCCAGTGGCAATTGCACGTAGTCCACCAGTCCCTGGTGCGCATCCGGCGACAGCTCCAGTGAGCCCAGCGTCGATAGGACATGGTCGACGAGCGTCGGCGCATCGCCCAGATTCGGCGTCGACTGACCGACCAGCGCCTCGGGTTTGATCTCGCCACCATCACCGGTCTGGCCGCGCGCACTGGTCAAGCGCGCCGCGAAGTTCCAGCGCGTGAGCAGCGTCGACGGGTTGATCCAGTTGGTGTCGCCCGGCCAGCCCGCCACGTTGGGCGGATTCAAAATCTCCTGGCCAAGCAGTCGCAGGACCGGAATCAGATCACGCTCGCGGATCGTGGCATTCACCATGCGCGTCGAGCCCACCACGTACTCCACCGGCGACTTGATATGTTCGAACTGCGAGCGCTCGGACACGAACGCATCGGAGCGCAAGATGGCCTCCGTCACCTTGCTCATGTCGTGGCCGCTGGTGTTGTAGACGTCGACCAGCGGCGCCAGGACCTCCGGCTCCGGATTCGGGTAGGCGAAGAACGCAAAGAGCTTGCCGACAATGCGCTGCGCGGTGGACGGGTGGTTGACGACGGTGGTGATGACGTCCGTGCCGTCCAGATTGCCGGTGAGCCCGAGGAAGGTCTTTTGACCCGCGTCGTGCTGGTTTTCGTCGAAGTAATACTCGGTGCCGCGCAGGTTCCAGCCGGTGAAGGACCGCGCGGCGGCCTTCACGTCGTCCTCTGAGTAGTTGCCGATGCCCAGCGTGTACAGCTCCAGCAGCTCGCGGCCGAAGTTTTCGTTCGGCGCGTTGCGGTGGTTGCTGCCACCGTCCAGCCAGATGAGCATGGCCGGGTCGCGGGCGACCTTCAGCAGCATGTTGTCAAACGTGGTGAGCGCGTTGTCACGCAGCAGCTGGACGTGCTGGTGCATCATCAGGGGATTGCCGACTTTGTAGTTGGCGACGGCGAAGTGGCCGTGCCAGAAGAGCGTGAGTTTTTCGAGTAACGGTCGGCGGGTTTGCACCATGCGGTACAGCCACCAGGTCTGGACGTCCTCGATGTTCTGCAGATCCAGCAAGTTGCCCTGCATGGTCTTGAGCAGACCGTCGAGATCCTCCTGGACGAGTTCGGGATACAGCAGCTCGTTGAGGGTGCCGTCCCAGCCCAGCTGAACATAGTGCGCCAGCTCGCTGGGCCGCGCCGCGAAGCCCGCGCGCCGCACGAGCAAGGCGATCCGTGCGGATTCAGGCAGATCCTTTTGCGCCACGGCTCTTACGCTAGTTCGTCGCGGGTTAAGGTCCGGGGTGGATTGAAGGTTAGGGTTAGGTTAAGGGCTCTAATTTGGTGGGAGACCGCGCATGCGCGGTCTCCCCGAGGGGCGCATCCCCCCTCGGCCCAGCGGCACATGTGCCGCTGGTGTGCTCCGCACTGGTCAGGGGGCTGCCGCCCCCCGCCGCCAGTCGCTCCCTGCGGTCGCTCCTTCCCGCGGCGACCCCCCGCTTAACTCGGCCCCGCTCATGAGCGGGGCCGTTCCAAAAAATCATGCTCTGACTCCCCCGACCGTGCGCTCGCCAAGGGCTTCCTCGCCGAGTTGCTCGATTTCTTCGGCGGTTTCGCCGCGCAGCTCCACGGCGCGCTGGCGGTTCGGGAAGATGCCCTCAGGTCGGGTGAGCATCAGTA
>JAFAWJ010000899.1 GCA_019242065.1 Chloroflexota bacterium | reverse complement strand
GATACTCTCACGTCCACCATGCACTGAGATGGCCTCGACGATGCTCGCCGCTCGCGCGTATCCGGGCGAAACCCGGCTGCGGTTGGATCGCGTCGAGGTGCCCACGCTCGAAGACGGCGACGTGCTCGTGCGCGCCCGCGCCGCGGGGATGACGCACGGGCTGCTGTCCCTGTGGCACTCCGCTCGGACCCAGCTTTTGCCCGGCGTGCTCGGCCACGAAGTGGCCGGCGAAGTGGCCGAGGTCGGCCCACGCGTCAGCCGCTGGCGAGTGGGTGACCGCGTGCGCCTGCACCCGACGCTCACTTGTCGCGACTGCGTGTACTGTCGGTCCGATCGCGAGACGCTGTGCTCGACGTTGGCCGTGATCGGCCATGCCCTGTACACGCGCGAGGCCATGCCGCTCTACGAGCAGTATCACAATGGCGGTCTGGCCGAGTATCTGCGCGTACCCGAATGGTCGCTGGATCGGTTACCGGATGAAGTCTCGTTCGAGGTTGGCGCACGAGTGCACTCGCTGGCCATCGCGTTTCGGGCGCTGCGCAAAGTCGAACCGCGCCACGGCGAAACCCTGGTCGTCGCCGCGGCGACTGGCGCCACCGGGGCGGCCGTCGTCAAGTGTGCGCCGCTGTTCGGCTTCGCGCACGTGATCGCCATTGGCCGAAGTCGCCAGAACCTGGCGCGCATCGCCGCCCTGGAACCCGGGCTGGTGGCAACCATCGCCCTGGAGGACCTCTCACCTGATTGGGAGCGCGACGATGGGCTCACCGAACGCATCCGCGCGCTGACTGGTAGTCACGGCGCGGACTGCCTGGTCGACCTGATGCCGACGGGCGCCTCCGTCACGACACAGGCGATCTACGCACTCCACAAAGGCGGTCGGGCCGTGCTGCTCGGCGGCAACTACACGCCGCTCAACATCCCGTACGGCCGCGTCATGGTCGGCAACTACACCATCACCGGCAGCAACGGCTACATGCGGCGCGACGCGCTCGAGCTGCTCGAGCTCCTGCGCGCCGGACGGCTGGACATTGCGGATCTCTTTACCCATCGTTTTCCGCTCGCGGACGTCAATGCCGCCATCGACCTCGTCGAAACTCGAAACGGCGGCCCGCTGTTCGTCACCATTGACATACAGGAAAAGGAGTCGGCCATGTCGCCTGAACGTGATCAGCGCGTCGTCTACGTCGGAACTAACGTCGGACTGTTCCGCGCCACACCTGGCGACAACAGCCAGGCGTACGCGCTCGAACCTGCTGGTCTGCAGGGCCAGACCGTGGTAGCCGTGCTGGTTGATTTCGCCAATCCTTCGCGTCTGTACGCGGGCACGCGCGACGAAGGTGTCTTCCGCAGCGAGGACGGTGGCCGCACCTGGCAGGAGTCGAGCAAGGGCATGGTGTACCGCGAAGTGTGGAGCATGGCCCAGCACCCGACCACCGGTGAGATCTACGTCGGCACCCAGCCGCCCGCCGTGTTCAAGAGCACCGACCGGGGCGTGACATGGACCAACTGCCGCAGCTTCCAGGACATGGAAGAGTCCCTGTTCTGGACGTTCCCGCGCGCGCCCCACATCGCCCATATCAAGTACTTGCATGTCGTACCGGAGGATCCGGAGAAGATTTTTTGCGCCGTCGAAGAGGGCTGGATCGTGCGCTCGCTGGACGGTGGCCAGTCCTGGGAAACGCTCAAACAAGGTGTGGCGTTCGATTCCCACGCGGTGACCACCGTGCCCGGTCAGGCCGACGTCGTGCTGGCGACCTCCGGCGCCGGAGTCTACCGCAGCGACAACCTGGGTGAGCGGTTCGTCAAGTCAGACGCGGGCATCGATGCTGGCTTCACTGGTGGTGGATACATGTCACCACCAGTCATCCATCCGGATCGCCCGAACGTTGTCTTTGCCGCCGGCGCAGAGGTGCCGCCGCCGTTCTGGTTTACGCGCGAGCAGGGCGCCAAAGCGTATTTCTATCGCAGCGACGATCAAGGCCGCACGTGGCACAAGCTGCTCGGCAAGGGGGCCCCTACCGAGGGGTTGCGACCCGCGCCGCGCTCGTGCGTGATCGACCCGCGCGATCCTGACACCGTGCTGTTCGGATTGACCGATGGCAGCGTCTGGGAGACCCGCGACGGTGGCGAGTCATTCCAGCCCATCCTGACCGGTCTGCCAGGCTGGATCTCGGGCTTGTCCGTCGCGTATCCATCCGCCAGTGCATCCTCTGCATCTGGGGCCGCCACCGGCCATGTGAATGGCACCAACGCCACGAACGGCACCGCCGCCACCAGCGCACAGCCGTCAGCCGAAATCGGCCAGGAATACGACATCACCATCTCCAATCAGATCGACAATCCCTTCATCGGACCCAACGGCGTCACGCGCATCGGCGACGCCGACGTGCGCATTCCGAATGCCACGATCGGTCAGAAGTATCGAGTCCGCGTCCTGGCTCTCGGCATGAACCAGTTCACCCAGCGCACGGAGGCCACCATTCAGACGGTCTCTGGGCCGGAGTAAGGTTCTTTTAAAGATGCAGGTCTGGTTTCGGCAGACAGCACCGTACTACCACACGTCGGCGGACGGCAGCCCCACTCCGTTTCCAGTCCCCGGCTGGATGTGGGGCCGCTCGCGCGGGGAGCAACTGTATACCGACCGCATGCGCTTCATCCGCCGCCTCGACGAACTTGGCTTTGACGGCATCATTTTCACCGAACACCACTCCGGACCGAACGGCGGGCTGATGCCATCCCCGATTGCCCTGATGGCGGCCGCGAGTCAGGTCACGCAACGCGCGAAGCTGATCAGCATGGGTGTCATGCTGTCGCTGTACCCGCACCCGGTGCGCGTTGCGGAGGAGCTGGCGCTCGTCGATAATCTATCGCACGGGCGCCTGGTGCCGGGCTTCATCAGCGCGACCGCTCAAAACCTGTACGCCTACAACGTGTCGCCAGAGGAGGAACGCGCGCGCTATCACGAGGCGTACGACCTGATTGTCAAGGCATGGACCGCGCCCGAGCCGTTCGAGTGGCACTCGGAGTATTACCACTACCCGTGCGTCTCGATTTTGCCGAGGCCGGTCCAGCAGCCGCATCCACCTACCTGGACCACCGCTGTGGCGCAGGAAAGCCTCCAGTGGGCCGCGCGCAAGCACATGGGCTTCATGTCGCACGGGCCCACCGCCGAGTGCGCGGAGCGACTGGCGTACTACCGTACGTTTGCCGCGGAGCATTGTGCGTGGTCGCCATGTCCCTCAGAGCTGGGCATCTCGCGGGAGTTGTACGTCGTGCCCTCTGCCACAAAGCTGGACGACGCGCAAATTGAGGCAAGAATCACGGGAGTGTTCGAAGCGGATCACGCGCACGAGTTCGGCTTCATGCTGCGAGATACGCGGCTGCAGGCGATCGATCGCCAGCGCGAAACAGTGCGGTCGTATGATTATTTGCATACGGTCGCGCAACCGTTCCACGGTGCCGCGAATTCGATCGAAGGTCGGCGGAACGGTCAGTTCCTGGCGGGCGACCCTGAGACGCTGATCGAAGACATCGTCGCCCAGCAGCAGGCGACTGGAGCAGGTGTGCTGGTCATTCGCAACGAGGTCGGAGCGATCGACCTGCCCACGGCCCTGGAGGGATTGGAGCTATTCGCACGCGAAGTATTGCCGGTCATCCAGCAGATTTGAGAGTTGGCAGGGATCCCGTCCGCTCGGCACTGGCGTAGAGGTGGCGCTACAAGAGAAACGGTACCTGGCGTCCACAACGATCCGGGCGTCACGACTTTTGATGTTCTGTACCGTGTCGGATGAAGTGGGGCGATAAATACGGCATCCGACCATACGGACGCGACACTGGCGGGTGTAGTCCTCAGAGGTAAGTGGCTCAGCGTTCGAGGGCTAGTTGGCACAGCTCAGCGTCTATCCGCCCAGATCGAACGCATTGGCGCCACTCGACAACCTTCCTCCCGTCGCTACTGTGGTGGTCGTCCAGCAATCGCGCGCGCGCTGCCCGAGAGCGAGCGAAACCGATCTGAGACGACCGGAAACGTTCAACTTCCTGGGGTTCACACCCTACTGTGGGACCACTCGAAGTGAAAAGTTCATTGTCAAGGGGACGACGCAAGCGACACGAATGGCTCGCAAAGCTGAAAGCGCTGCGAGTGGAGCTGAGGAAGCGGTGGCATCAAAGAGTGCCCGAACAACATGCCTGGCTGAGTCAGGTTCTGCGCGGGCACTACGGCTACTACGAGTCCATCTTCAACCACCGAGCGATGAACCAGTTCTACCAACTGGTCAAGCGAATGTGGTTCAAAGCTCTGAAGCGGCGTAGCCAGAAGTCCAGAATGACTTGGACAAAGTTCGATCGTTTGCAACTCGTCCTTCCGCTTCCGAGGCCGACTACCCATCAATCCTGGTTCGCGATGTCATGACCATCGCGGGTCTTTCCAGAGGAGCCGGGTACCCTAACGGCGCACGCCCGGATCTGCGGGCGTGAAAGCCAGCAATGGCTGATCTACCATCAGAACCGCATGCACCGCCTGACCGGGGGCTGCTGGCGCAGCGGCGACCATGGTAACTCGGACACCAGGCAGCTGAAGGGCAACCAGCAGGACTGAGCCCGACCACCTACCGTCTGTTGATCAGCTAGCGGCCTACCTTACGGGCAGCACCCCAACGAGAACTCCGGCCGCAGATGGCTGGCCTGCTCAAGATGATAGGTCACACCCTCGACGCGTCCCAAGCGGTAGAGCCCACCGATCTAGAACGCGAGGTGATCGCGCGCTGGCCGCTAGTCGCAGGAGAATGACATGGCCGAAGCCCTCGTCGTTACGCTGGGCACGGCGAAAACGCATGTGAGTCGCCCCGTGGCGACGCTCGGGGCGCCCGACAGCGCCCCTGCTCGCACGGTCAGCAGATCTCGTTGGGGGATCGTTCGGCGCGACCACCGCGCTGGCGTCGAGTCCACTCGCTGATCCGAGTGAGGTCGCTCGGCTCCAGCCAGACACCGGGCTTGCCCAGCTTGCGTCGGAGGTCACGCTCCATCCATTCGCCGGCCCAGACGTAGAACGGGTTCATTCCGCGAAAACGACTCAGTCCATCACGTTCATAACCATTTCGCCAGGCGAGCTCCAGCACGATGCGCAGCACTCGCACGAGCAGCGTTTGGCTGCCCGGCGGCATGGGCGCCAGGCGAAGCAGCGTGACGGTGCGCGCCAGATCAGCACGCGCGTCGCCGACCGCGACGTTCGCCCAGTCCAGCACACCTGTCACGCGCCGACCGTCGGTCATGATATTCAAGGGATGAAAGTCCATGTGAAGGATGTGATGTGGCCCATCGCCAATCTCGATCCCCGGCAGCTCCCGAGTGAGCAGGTCACTCACCTGAACGCGATGCAGCCGAGCGTGCATCCGTCCCATGGCCACTCCCAGCGTCCACGCTCGCCAGGGTTCGGCGGCGACTCTTTGCAGGAGGGGTTGACCAGGGCACCACGACATCAGCATGGCTGGACGGTCGCCGGTGACAGTGTGGGCGGTTACCGACGGCACCGGCAGCCGATGCTCCGCCAGCGCTTCCATCGCCAGCACCTCTCGGCGACAGGTCTGAGACTGATCGGGTCGAAACACGCGCAGCGCAGACGGTCGCGTGTCGGCGGCGTCGACACGCCACACGAGCGTGTCCCAGCCGCCAGCGATCGGCGTCACTCGCTCGGGCGGCGCAACGCCAAGCGCGCCGAGAACACGCAGCGGATCGATTTCTTCCACGTCTGCACCCATTGTCACCGCTGCGAGCGCCGTGCGGCTTTGCGTCGTCCACCGCGGCCGGTGGGTGGTGGCGTCGGGCTTCCCGCCTCCAACGAGATCAGCAGCAGCACGGCTAGGTTTATCAGGACACCCTTGCTCGCAGCGCGAGCGCGCGAGCGTACCTGCGGCGGCAGGGCGACCCGGATGACCGCGGCCCACCAGCAGCTCGGCTGTGCCGACGGCTACGCGCTGCTGGAGCGACTGCAGCAGGAGACTCCTGCAGGCTTGGGCCATTCCGGTCGAGTGGGTTGACCGGATACTGTTCAAGCATCCCAGGGCCGAGGTG
>JAFAWJ010000829.1 GCA_019242065.1 Chloroflexota bacterium | reverse complement strand
CGTCTCGCTCTACACCTGGACCAGCATCATCGGCGTGGTGCTGGCGGGCATCTCGCTCGGCAATTACCTCGGCGGCCGCATTGCCGACCGCTGGCCGCGCCGACGCACCCTCGGCATCCTGCTCGCGGCCGGCGGCCTCGCCAGCCTGGCCATCCTGCCGCTGATCAACATCGCCACGTCGATTCCGACCGGCCAGCTCGTCGACCCCAACAATCACCTCGGCGGGGTGTTGCCGCTGGATCACGCCGCACTGCTCATCCTGCGCATCGTCACGATCACCACGCTGATCTTCTTTCCGCCGAGTCTCGTCCTGGGCATGGTCTCGCCCGTCGTCATCAAGCTCACGCTGAGCGATCTGGCGCAGACGGGCGGCGTCGTGGGCAAGGTGTACGCGCTCTCGACCCTTGGCAGCATCGTCGGTACCTTCGCCACGGGCTTCGTCCTGGTGCAGCTGCTGGGCACGCGCATGATCGTCCTGGGCGTGGGCATCGTCCTGCTGCTCATGGCCGCGCTGTTTGGCGACCTGGTCCGCGTCGGACGCGCGGCGGTACCGCTCGCGGGCGGCGTGTTACTGGTGGGCGTGCTCGTGCCGGCACGCAACGTCAAAGCCTACGATTGCCTCGGCGACGGGCTGAACGTGGACTGTGTCCAGCGTGCCGCGACCGACGGCTGGGACCAGGCCACCCAGAGCGGCTGCCTGCGCGAGACCGCCTACTACTGCATCCGGGTGACGGCGGATGAATCGGCGTCCGATCATCAGACAGTCAAGGAGCTGGTCCTCGACCACCTGGTCCACAGCTACAACTCGCTCGAGGACCCGAACTATCTGCAGTACGGTTACATCAAGGTCTACGCCGAGATCGCCGACTACCTGGCGCAGCGGCTGCCGAACCAGGCGCTGCGCGTGCTATACGTCGGCGGTGGCGGCTACACGCTGGCCCGCCATATCGAAGCGACGTATCCCAATGCTCGCCAGGAGATCATGGAGATCGATCCGGGCGTGACGCAGACCGCCTACGAGCAGCTCGGCGTCGATCCGAAGACCACCACCATCACCACCTATAACGTCGACGCCCGCTTGATGACCAATCAGCTCGTCCAGCAGCACGCCGGCCCGTACGACCTGATCATCGGCGATGCCTTCAACGACCTGTCAGTCCCGTATCACCTGACCACTCGCGAGTTCGACCAGCAGCTCAAGCAGCTTTTGAAGCCCGACGGGTATTACCTGGCGCTGGTGATCGACAAGCTGGTGGGTGGCGCGTTCATCCCTGCCTACACGGATACCGTGCTGCAGGTCTGGCCCGCGGTCCAGGTGCTGGCCGAAGGGGCCACCTGGTCGAGCGGCGACCCGAGCACGTACGTGGTGGCCGCTGGGGATATCGCGATCGACCCCGACCGCCTGGCGGGGGTGCACGGCCAGGGGGTGGATGGCTCGATCGCGACGCGGATCATGCCTGGCGAGCAGATGCACGACTGGCTGGCCAACGCCCACGCGCTGGTGCTGACCGACGATTACGCCCCCGTCGACAACCTGCTCGCGCCGATCTTCGCCGTGCGCGGCTTCTGACGCTGTGGGCACGCGGCATCACATATGCCAACCCGTGGGGGAGGGAGGAGAGCCCGGCCGGGGCGGGGGCGGTGTGGCGAGCGTGTGACCCGACACTCCACCGGTCTGTTCGCCCCTGGCGATATTGCTCTGCTGCTCGATTCCACTGGCAAGCGCTATCTTGTCCGCCTCGGGGAGCTGGACACGTTCCACCACCACCAGGGTGCCGTCGAACACGCCGACATCATCGGCCAGCCCGAGGGCTGCCGCGTCCGCTCCAGCCAGGGCCGCCTGTTCACCGCCGTGCGACCGCGCCTGATCGATGCCATCCTGGAGATGCCCCGACAGAGCGGCATTGTCTACCCCAAAGACGCCGCCCACCTGCTGGCCTGGGCCGACGTTGGCCCCGGCCACCGCGTCCTCGAATCAGGTGTCGGCTCGGGCGCCCTGACCCTGGCGGTGCTGCGGGCCGTCGGCGACCGCGGCGAGGTCATCGGCTATGACACCCGTGCCGATTTCCTGCAGCTCGCGCTCAGCAACGTCCACACCTATGCCGACTCTCCGCCGGCGACGCTGCTCCTGCGCGAACACGACATTTACGGCGGCATCCCGGATGCCGACCTGGACCGCGTCGTCCTGGATCTGCCCGAGCCGTGGCGCGTGCTACCGCACCTGCCGGCCGCGCTGAGGCCAGGCGGCTGGCTAGCCGCCTACACGCCGTCCATCGTCCAGGCCCGTCAGCTCGTCGACGCCCTACGCGCCGCACGCCAGTTTGTGCAGATCGAGACCCACGAGGTGCTGCTGCGTGGCTGGCACATCCAGGGTCAGGCGGTGCGCCCCGAGCACGAGATGGTCGGGCACACGGGCTTCGTGACCGTCGCCCG
>JAFAWJ010000804.1 GCA_019242065.1 Chloroflexota bacterium | reverse complement strand
GATGGTGCTCTTTTCCGCGGCGAGGCGGGCCTGGTCGGTCTTGAGCTTTTCCTGGGCCGAGACCAGGTTGCTCTGCAGCTGGACCTTGGTGGCCGGCGGGCCGCCGTTGAGCAGCTGGGTCAACGCGGCCTGCGCGGAGGTGAGCTGCTGCTGGCTGGAGCTGACCGCCGAGTCGGCGGCTGTCTCGGCCGCGGTGCACTGCGCGTCGCTGAGCGTCGAACCCGCGGCGTTGACGGCGCAGGCACCCGTAGAGCCGCCGCTGCTCGCGCCCGTTGGGCTGAGCGTCGGCTTGACGGGGTTGCGCAGCGTGGCTTCCGTCGAGTTGGCCGCGTCGATGCTGGCTTGTGCCGCGTCGACCAGCTGCCGCGCGGCCTCAATTTGCGCATCGGGCGGCGAATTAGCCTGGTCGATGGCTGCCTGGGCGGCGGCCACCACCCCCAGATCGGCGTTGACGTTGCTCTGCAGGTTCTGTTGATCGGCAGCGGTCGAGCTCGACAGCGCCGTCAACGCCGCCTGCGCTGACTGGATCTGAGAATTGTCCGTGTCGACCGCGGTCTGCGCCGTCTGCAGGTCGGACACGTTGGTGCCCTTCAAGTTGTCGAGGGACGACTGTGCCGACGCCAGGGCCGCCTTGTCCGTGTCGACCGCGCTCTGCGCAGACTGGATGTCGGAGGCACTCGAGCCGTTGAAGTTATCCAGAGCCGCCTGCGCCGCCCCGACCGCGGACGTGTCGGCATTCACCGCGCTCTGGGCGGCTTGCCGTGTGTCGTCGGTCGGTCCGTTCAAGAGAGCCTGCAGCTTGGCCTTGGCCGAGTCGAGGTTCGCCTGCGCGGTCGCGATGCTTTGCGGATTGCCGTGCTGAAGCTGGACGAGCTTAATTTGTGCCTGCTCGAGCTGGGCGTCGGCCGCGGCAACGTCTTCGGGTCGGGCGCCGGCCTCGACAAGTTCCAGCTTGGCACGTGCGGCCAGGAGGTTGGCCTGCGCCTGCTGCAACTGGGCTGGCAGCGCACCCTGGTCGATGGTCGCCAGGGTGTCACCCGCGTGCACCGCGCTGCCGACGTCGACAGGGATGTCGGTGATGATGCCCGAGGTACGCGGGACCACGTTGACCTGCTGGCCGGCTTGAACCGCGCCGGCATAGTTCAACACCGTGCTGATCGGACCAACGCTGGCTGGTTCGGTGCGTACGACGAGACCTGCGCCACCTGGCGGGCCACCCTGCTGCGCGGTCACCTGCTGCGGCGCCACCAGTACCGCTGACGCCAGCGGGACGGCGACCGCCACCACCATGAGGGCGACAGCCGACAGGAGAATCGGTCTATGTGCAGTGATCCGGCGAAAAAGTGACAGCACAGTTGGCTACCTCAGCAGGCAAAAAGAAGCGCAGGCGAATGTCCGGCAGGTCCCCGACTGCATGTGAGTATCGCGGGCAACCACCTAATTCCGAAATAACGAGTTGTTAAGACGCTGCTAAATGCGCCGCGACATGCCGTCGCCGGCCGCCTCCCAGGGTAGTTGACCGGGTACGGTAATGCCTACCGCCGCGGTGTGACGACGCGAGCTTCAGATCGTTGCACACACGCCAGTAACCATTCGATCACCTGGGGCCTTTGGCCGGGAGGAGACTGCCTTGGTTTTCCGCGTTGTCGCCTGCGCTGCAATCGTCTTGAGCACGCTGTCTTTCGGCGTGAGCAACGCTGGCGCGCAGTCCGCTGACCCCCGTTTTTTCTCGCAGACGGGGTTCCGCATCGACACTGATCAGTTCTGGGACTTCTTCCAGCACCGAGGCGGCGTGCGTACCTTCGGCTATCCGGTGTCGCGTCAGTTCAAACTCGACGGGTTTCCCGTTCAGATCTACCAGCGCGAGGTGTTGCAGTTGTGGCCGGACGGCAGCGTCCACACGCTCAACCTGCTGGACACCGTGCTGCCCTACACGCACATGAACGGCAGCACGTTCCCCGCCGCCGACCCCAGCATCGTCAGCGCCACCCCACTGCCAAGTGATCCTGACTACGCGACAAAGATCGTCCAGTTTGTGCAGGCTCAGGCGCCGGATACCTTCAACGGCCAGGCCGTCGACTACAACCAGACCTTCACCAACACAGTGACGTCACAGGATTCACCCGATGCACCAGCGTCACTGCTGCCGTTGTTCGACCTCGACATCTGGGGTGCACCTACCAGTAAACCCGCGATGGATCCGAACAACAACAACTTCATCTATCAGCGCTTTCAACGCGGCATCATGCACTACGATCAGACGTGCGGGTGCACCCAGGGGCTGCTGCTCGCCGACTATTTCAAGGCGGTCATGACCGGCAAGAACTTGCCGGCCGACCTGGCCGCTCAGGTCCAGGGCTCGAAGTACTACCAGCAGTACGCACCTGGCAAACCGGGCAGCCTCGCACGCCCGAACGACCTGCCTGGCAGCGACCTGACCAGCGCCTTCGACCAGGAGCAGCCGCAGGCCGGCAGCAGCTCGTCCACGTCCAGCTCGACCACCGCCTCAGGCAATTTCGCCTACGGGTTCCAGGTCCACATGTGGGACATCAACCAGCAAGCCAAGGGCTTCGTCGTCGGCGACGTCAAGCAAGCCGGCTTCAACTGGATCAAAGAGCAGATCAACTGGGATGCCATCGAGACCGCTCCCGGCCAATTCGATTGGAGTGAGCTCGACTCGATCGTCAACGACGATGTGGGTGCGGGTCTGAACATCATGCTGAGCGTCGAGGAGGCGCCCAGCTTTTATCGCAGCCCGACCAGCGGCCTGATGCCGTCGGATCCCAGCAAGTTCCAGCAGCTCATGCAGACTATGGCCGCGCGCTACGCCGGCAAAGTCAAGGCTTACGAGCTGTGGAACGAGGAGAACCTGGCGCGAGAAGCCGGCGCCAGCAACATCGATCCGACCACCTATCTGCCGCTCCTCAAGGCGGGACATGACGGCACCAAGGCGGGCGACCCCAACGCGCTGACCTTCCTGGGCGCCCTCAGCCCGACCGGGGCGACCACGCCCGGCGTGTCCATGGACGACCTGGCCTACCTGAAGGCGCTGTACGCGCTCAACAACGGCGAGGCCAAGAACTACTTCGACGTCCTCGGCGCCCACCTGAGTGGCTTCTCCAATCCGCCTGACTGCCAGCCTTCCACGCCGCAATGCAGCCTCTCAGGCGGCTGGAACAACGATCCGAGCTTCTTCGCCTTCTATCGCCTGGGCCAGTACCACGATGCCATGACCCAGGCGGGCGACACGTCCAAGCAGATCTGGCTGACCGAGTTCGGCTACGACTCCAGCACCACCGCCGTGCCTGGCTACGAGTACTCGACGTACGTCACCGAAGACGCTCAGGCTCGCTACCTGGTGCAGGCCTTCACCATCGCCCACCAGACGCCGTACATCGGCGGGGTGATGGTCTGGAACCTGAACTACCAGGCCATCGTGCCGCCAACCGATGAAAAGTGGGGCTTCTCGGTCCTGCGCCAAGACTGGAGCGCCCGTCCCGCCTTCACGGCCCTGGCGTCGATGCCCAAGGCCTGACCTAGAATCGGAGCGACATGGCGTTCACGCTCGACGACCTCGACCATATTCGCGTCCGCGTCGGCATGGGCACCAAGTCGCTCCGGCAGATGAGCGACACCCAGTTCACCGCCTGGCTCCGCGGCCAGGGCGCGCGCGGCGACATCGGCGTCATCAAGGTTCGGCCTGGTGAGCTGATGATCCCCATCGAAGAGCGCGTGCGCGTGCTCAACGACCTGGAGCAGTCGGGCTTCTACATTCCCAACATCATGGGCGAGCCCGTCGACGGGCCCGTCGTCGACCACGCCCGCCTGCAAGCCACCCTGGAGGACCTGAACGCCGTGCGCGAGCGCCTCGAAGACGTGAGCGCGACGGTCAACGAGCTGGGCGAGCTCGACCCGCGGGTCAACATGCGCGCCAGCGTCCACGGCATGCTGGAGCTGGTCGAGCTGCTGCGCGGCGCCTTCCTCCACGCCCTGCGCGAGAGCTAAGAACTCCCGTATTCGGGGCGCTCAGCCGCGTTGGTCAGCTGGCAGCCAGGCGAGCGCCGCCTCGGTCGACGGCCCGCTCGGCCGATATTCCAGCCCCACGCTGCCCTGGTAGCCCAGGCTGTCGAGGTCGGCGAGGAACTCTTTGATCGGCTGCTGCCCCGTGCCCGGCTCATGCCGACCCGGCACATCGGCCACCTGGACATGCTCCACGAGATTCAGGTGCTCACGCAGCAGCGCTCGCGCATCGCCGCCGACCATACCCACGTGGTACTGATCGAGCTGCAGGCGCACGTTGGGCGCCCCCACGGCACGCACCAGGTCGGCAGCGCGCTCGACACTGCGGATATAGATGCCCGGGAAGTCAGTCGGGTTCAGGTTTTCCACCAGCAGCTTCACGCCGAGCGCCTCAGCCCGCGGCACCGCCCACCGAAAGTTGGCCACCAGCGACTCGTGCGCCGTGTCCGGACCCACATCTGGCGTGGGTATACCGGTCAGCACGTTCAGCCGTTCGACGCCCAGGC
>JAFAWJ010000793.1 GCA_019242065.1 Chloroflexota bacterium | reverse complement strand
CACGCTCCATTGCGTCCAACGGCGCGGTTGCTGGCCAAGTCGGGCGTGGACCGAGCGGCAGCGCTGGTCACGAGTACCGTCGCGGGAAGCGATCCATGATCCCAGCCGCCTAAGTCTTCGATGACGGCGACACCTGAGTTCCGTCTTGGCGGCCATGGACAGTCGTGGCACGGGGTGGGAATTCCTCGGCAAGACGGCCGATCCGGAGCATGCCCAGCGCAACCTGCTCGAGCGCGACCGGATGTTCACCGAGACATTGCGGGCGGAAACGGAACGCCTCGAAGTGCCTGTCTTCGAAGTCGATCTAGCGATGACCGAAGACGAACTCAGCCGCCGGGTAACGAGGATCTTCGGACTCGAGACTCGCGCGAGCTAACCCCCGTCGCCGATTGATCGATCAGTCGTCAGACCGGGGCAGACGGCGCCATTCGTGATGAAAGAATGGCCTCGGCCACGTTCCTCAAGTGCGGGAGGAAGGCCAGGACGGCCGCGCGGCGGCTGCGCAGATCGCCCGTCGAACGAATCCCCAGTTCGGCCAGGAACGAGTTGAACGCCGGTAGGTGCTGGATATGCAAGTTGGGCGCATCGACTGCGAGGATAGAGTGGGCGCGGGCGAACGTGGCCACGATCCAGAACACCGCTTCGCGATGATGCCCAGAGCGGATAAGCTCGCGGCTGCCGTCGATGGCGACCGGCCGTGCCGCGGCGCTGATGTCGGAACGGAACCGGTTCGGCGTGCGCGCAACGGCATCCGCGGCGTCGAAGGTCCAGGCGAGCGCATCGACAGCATCCCAGGTCACACCCGGTGTGAGGTCTCCGCAGCCAAGGAGGTCCAGCAGCTGCTCATAGCTGTCGTCGTATCCGTAAGCTGTCAGGACCTCGCGCGCGAGGAGATAGCGGCGCCGCACCGTGGGCGTGCGCAACGCAGCGAGCGCCGGGACAACGGACGTGAGACTCGTACCGAACAGCCAACGCGTGACCTGCTCGGGCCAGATCTCAGTCAAGTCGATCGCGCCAAGATAGTCGGCGATCGTCTGAGATGCGTGCTCGCAGCGTCGTCGGACCCATTCGGGCCTGGCAAAACGAGGGGAAACCTGGTCCTCCAGCGATCGAAGAAACCCGGTAGGGTCGGCGATGATCGTGGACGCTTCGGCCTTTCCGCGAAAGCTGCTCGCCAGATGCATCGAACTCAGGACGTCGTCCGCCGAGGCGAGTTGGTTTGCCGATAGATGGCTGACCTCCAGCAGAATGCCGCGGTACCGAAACTTGCCGAGCTTCGTGGTTGGCTCATCGGATGCGGTGACCAACTTGACGTCAACGTCGGAGGTTGATGGCAACTCCGCGTAGGCCGGCATGTCGATCGTCGAGCCAGTGAAGTAGGCGCCAATGAACTCCGGTTGCTCCGTTACGTGCTCCCGAACCCAGTGGGTGGCGACGAAGCGGGCGTAATCCACTCGCATACTGTCTCAGCCATACCCCAAGTCGTAGTCAGTCTGTCAGTGGACGACCGTCCCACTCGTACTCCCAACCGGGTTGCCAGGCGAAGTCGGTGCGCGCCAGGTCTTCCAGGCGTGCGCCCATCAGAGCCTGGTCCAGCGCCCATCGGGTGGCGACGTGGCCAATGAGCAGCACGCGCGACTCTGGCCAGCGCGACCAGAGGTCCGGCAGTGCTCCAACCACGCGGGCCAGAGCGGACCTCCAGCTTTCGCCGTTGGGGTACGGCGTGTCGATATGCACCTCCCGCTCGGTATGGAGCAGATGCGCTGGCATGCCGTTGCGGTCACCGTAGTTGCACTCGCGCAGGCGCCAGTCCAGGAAGATGGGCGTGCTGGTGTCGGCGAAGGCGATGGCAGCCGTCTCGGAGGCGCGTGTCAAATCGGAACAGAACACTGCCGCCAGACCGTCATCGTGACGCCGTACTCCAAGTTGGCGGGCTAGCTCGCGTCCTCGGGGCGAGAGGCGACCTGGCAACCAGCCGGTGGCAATGCCACGCTCATTGTCCTCGCTGATGGAGTGCGTCTCGAAGACGATCTGCATGATGCTCCCCAGGCACAAATTGTACGACACAGAGGTGCCAGAAGTAGGGCTGCCGAGAGTTGCATCGATAGACACAGGACCTGCGGCCAGGACGCGCAGCGGGCTGCCGAATTGCGGAATGCGCTGCACCACACCCGCTGGAATTTGAGACATGGCAATTTGAGACATGGCAAGGTCAAACGGGCTTCCTAACGACCGCGGACCGCAGAGCGACCCAACCCGGCCGCGGGTGCTACGCGGCCGGGTTCGGAAAGAAAGCTCCTCCTTCGTTACCAGAGGAACATCACCGGGATATTCACCGTTGTCTCCCCGCCGTCGACGGACGAATGCGCCACCACGTAGAGGTTTCCTGAGCCCCAGCGCCCGGCAAGATTGGCGGTTGCGGTCCACGTGCCATCGGGCGCCACCTGCGCGTCGCTCACCAGCAGCTTGTCCGTGGAGTTCGGGTCATTCACAAAGACCTGTACCCGGTCGACGCCGCTTGTGCCGGACTGGGCGCCGGGGTCGGTGGCGCTGCCGTTCAGCTGGACTGGCACTGGGGGCAACAGCGCCCCAGGCGTAGGATTGTCGACGACCAGCCGGACACGACTCTGTGTGGCCGCCAGTTCGTGCGTCGCACCGAAGGCCACCACGTGTGATGCACTGAAGGCCACCAGGCCCAGCAGCGCGCCGCAGACGATCAGAGGAGGACGAAGAGAACGGAATGATGCAAATGAGAACATGGCAAATGTGCTCCCTGGGTTTTTGAGACCGGGGCTCGCCGACCAGTGATCGACCAGATCCTCGGGCGGAGGAGCCGCATCTGCGACGCCTGTCCGCTGAGTCCTAGCTTGCGCCAGCGGACGCGGCGGCGACAGACACACTGCCCGCACAGTGGCCGCACAGTCATTAGGAGTGCAACCATCTCCGTGAGGTGACCACATCATCTCGTCGAGACGTTCGTCCACCCCGCGGCGCGCGCTGCCTCGCCTGACCGACCAGATGCAGAAGGAACTCGATTGCACACCGCCAAGCGAGCGAAGACATCGAGGGCCGCGACGCCCACG